>JBBRED010000030.1:0-39979 GCA_038203335.1 Haliangiales bacterium
GTCAGCACGTCGGCCTCGATCGGCGACAGGTAGTGCAGGAGCCGCTTGACCTGGTCGGTCAGCGTCTGGGTCGTCATGTTGTCCGCGGGCGAGTGCTCCTCGCTGTCTGGATCCGCCATCGTGTCGCCGAAGCTGCGGTCGTCGTCATCGTGGACCGGGCGGTCCAGCGACATCGGCTGACCCATGATGTAGCGGTGCATCTGGTTCAGCTTTGCGAGCGGAACCTTTGCTGCCTTCGCCAGCTCCTGCGGCGTCGGCGGACGACCGAGCTCGCCCACCAGGCCCTGGCGAACCTTCTCGAGCTGCTGCTGCGCCTCGAGCATGTGCACCGGGATGCGGACCGCGCGCGCCTTGTCCGCGAGCGCGCGACCGATCGCATGCCGGATCCACCAGCACGCATAGGTCGAGAACCGGAGACCACGGCGATAGTCGAACCGCGCCACCGCGTGCATCAGGCCGAGGTTGCCCTCCTGGATCAGATCCGCGAGCGGCATGCCGCCACGGTCGTACCGGCGCGCCATGGTGACGACGAGACGCAGGTTCGCCCGCACGAACTCGTCGCGCAGATTGCCAGCATCTCGGTGCGCCTGACGGACCTCATCGAAGAACGCGCCCGCATCGCGAGCCGTCCCATCGGTCCACCAGGTGTCGGTTCCCGCCGCCGCCGCCTCGCGCGCGCGGAACAGCTCGCGCATGACGGCATCGATGTGAACGCGATCGAGATCGAGCTTGCGCAGCTCGAGCGCGGTCTCCTTCGCGCACGCACGGAGCTTCTTGCACAGCTTCTCGTCCTTGCGCGCCTTCTTCGACTTCAGCATCTCGTCGAGGATCTTCTGAAGCTTCGGGAACTCCACCGGTGCCTCGAGGTTCGGCGCGATGAGCGCGAGCAGCGGGCGCACGACCTCCGCGCGAGAAAGCACGCGCTCCCACGTCAGGATCTCGGTGTCCTCGATGCCCTGGCTGAGCTCGCGCTCGTCCTCGGGAGTGAGGAGCTCGTGCGCCGCGAGCTGACGGAAATACGCCGCCAGGTGATCGTCCGAGTCCGGGCTGCGCATCGGGCGCACGGCCTTCGTCGGCGCTACCACGATCGGTTCGATCTCGGGAGCGAGCGCGATCGCCACAGTGGGTGCCGCACCCGAGCGATTCTGACGCGTGGGCTGCGGGCGATGCGGACGAACGGTCCCCGTAGCCGTGGTCGTCCCACGCGCGGGGCGCTGTGGGCGACGTGCTGTATGGGTGGTAGCCATGGCGGTGTTACTCCTGATTCCTGAGTGAGACGTCGTTCGGATCGGAACCGTTGCACAAACGGTTCTCTTCCCTTCACAGGCAGTACGAGCGAGGACGCGTGCTCGTTACTGGTGCACGTTGCGCACCGTTCCTCGTGCGAACTAGCCGACCGTCCGGGTAGGACAGATCGCCACAGCAGTTTCAGATGCTTGGCGGATCGGCTATTTCCCGAGAGTGGAAAACAGCGGCTGCGCACTCTAGATCGGGACGCACATTTGTCCAGGACAAATGATCGAGGTGTCAGCTTCGGTGACAACCGTCGACGCAGCGACAGCCCCTGCGACATCCTGCGTCACCGACGAGGATTCGACCAAGCAGGACGGCGGCGTGCGCCCGCGCACTTACGCCGATGTTTTTTCGGCAGCGTCCGTACTGTTCTCGGCGCCGATATGGCGAACGAGACGATCGAGCAGCGCGGCCTGATCGGGATGGATGATCCGTCGCGCGCGCGTGATCTCGATGAACTCCGCCTTGTCGACTTCCCACGACGCGCAGCGCGGTACCGCTCCGTCTGGCGCGAGGCCCGCAAAACCGTGCACCCGCTTCTTCGATCGCGTGTAGTCGACGTAGCCCAGATCCGTCAACGGCAGCGTGTAATCGAGCCCGGTCTCCTCGCGCGTCTCGCGGCGCGCGGTGTCTTCCATCGTCTCGTCCGGATCCGGTGCGCCCTTCGGGAGGCCCCACGGCGCGCGGCGGTTGTAGTTGCCCGCGGGATGCACGAGCAGGATCTCGATGGACGCGCCGACGAACCGGTAGAGCAGGGTGCCCGAAGACAGCTTTCCGCGTGCTTCGGGCATGGCCTCTTGACCGTGCGGCCCACAGGGTCGCGATGCAAGCTTCTTGCGGTCGTTTCCAGGAATCTCAGCCAGTTGCCATCCTCGGTGGTTGCCGCTCCACGCCTCGTGTACCGTCGAATGAGATGAGCCAAGATCAGCGCCAGGCGTGGTTCGCGCGGATGATGGAATCGGGCCTCGAGCACTCGATCTTCGCCCCCAGTGACGTCCTCGCGCACGCCACGCCCGACGTGCTTGCCTCGCACCTTCCGCCCGAGCTGCTCTCGAAGGTGCTCACGGCGTCGCTCGCCGCCGGCTCGATGACGCCCGAGCGCGTGCTCGAGACCGTCACGCCCGAGCTCCTCGCCAAGCACCTTCCGCACGACGTCCTCTGGGCGTGCATCGCGGCCGCTGCCGCGCGCGCCGGAGTCTCGACGTCGTGAACATGAAGGCGTTCTTCGTCGCAGCGCTTTCGTCCGCGCTGGACCTCGGCATCGCGACGCCCGAGGACGTGCTCGCGCACGCCACCCCGGAGCTCCTGGCCGAGCACCTGCCGCGTCCGCTGTGGGCCCGTCTGCTCACCGCGTGCGTGGGCGCGCCGAAGGTCGACGCGCAGCTCGTCGTCGAGACCATCGGCGTCTCGAACTTCTGCGAGCACATCCCGGCGACCGTGATCTGGGCGTGCATCGCGCAGATCGCCGCACGCTCGCTCGGCGGAGTCATTCCCGTCGTCAAGGCGGTCACCACGGGTCCCAAGCCGCTCGCGTCGTCGAGCGCCGCGGGTCCCGTCAGCAGCGGCGAGGTCACCCGCGTCGCCGAGGCTCCGAAGCCGCTGTCGATCGGCTCCCCGCCGCCTCCCGAGATGAAGCCCACGCCCACGCCGCCGCCGTCGAAGGCGGTCGGGACGAGCATCCCGGCCCCCGCCGCCGCGGTGCCGATCGGCCTCGACGACGTCGTCGCCGAGCTCGATGCCGAGAGCCAGCCGCCGACGCGCGGGCGTACGCCGACCGGCCAGCGGTTCCGCCAGACCAACACGAACATCGGCCGGCTCGCGCAGGCCAACCAGCAGCGGCGCCCGCAGGCGCAGGCCGCCGTGACGCCTCCCGAGGTGCCGGCCGGTCGCCCGCGTCGCGGCGAGACCGAGATCGAGGTCGAGATCGAGACCGACGTGAAAGCGGATGACTGGCGCACCGCGCTCGCCGTCGAGGACGAGCAGCTCGTCGACTGGTCGTCGTCCGAGGAGACGATGACCACGACCGAGGGCGAAGTCCAGCCGCGCAAGCGCTGAGGTGTTCCGGGCGCCCTTGACCTCGCGGTCGCTGGCGTCGCGCGGATGACGCTCGAGAGCGCGTTCATCCCCGGCCACCTGCCCGAGCTGCGGCTCTGTCCGTGACGATGCGCCGCACACGTGGGCGTCGGTGATAGCGTCGGGGCATGCGCTCCCTTCGCCTCCTGCTCGGTTTGCTGCTCGTGTCCTGCGGTCATTCACAGTCCGGGTCCAGCTGGAGCCAACCGGACTCGAACGGCTGCGTCACCGAGAACCACATGTTCAGCCCGCCCACCACCGAGTGCGCGAAGCACGACGATGACGACGACGACGACAAGGATGACGACGACGACGAGAAGCCGTCGAAGCCGAAGGCCGCGACCATCGGCAAGGGTGGATGGTGGTGCTTCGCGAACGCCGAGTTCGGTGCGTGCTCGCGGCGCCCCGGGGTGTGCGAGGCCGATCGGACCGGTGCGAATCGCCAGGCGCCGCCGGACCAGCAGTTCGCGCCGTGCGGCTTCCGCCCGACCGCGGCCATCTGCTCTCCGATCGCCTGCTTCACCACGCCCAACGCGTGCGCGCACTACGAGGTGGGCGTCGGTCGCGACGGCACCGCGTGCGAAGCGCGGGACTAGGTCGTTGCTTCGATCTGGAGATCGGTGCCGACGAGCTCGATCCGGTCAACGAACAGGTGATCGAGTTGCTGGTGCGCGCGGCCGTACGGGCCACCCTTCTCGGTGGTCGCCGCGTACATCGTGCGGAACGCATCGCGGACCGCTTCGATGACCTGACGCCGCGTGGCGCCGCCGCGAACCGTGCCCGCGTACGACTTCTCGAACGGATACTCGAGCGAGAACTGGAGCTCCACTTCGGCGCCCACCACCTCGTCGAGCTGCTCGATCGGCGTGCCGAGGTGAAGGAAGTCCTCGCTGTCGACGCGGAGGGGTTTGTCGAGGATGACCTTGCGGCTCATAGCTTCAACAACGCGGCGGCGTGGGTCATGTCCAGCATGTTTCGTTTCGCCAGTGTAGCCGAGAGTGCCTCGCGAACGGACTCGCTGTGGTCATACGCGCGGGTCGTGGCGTAGAACACCTCGACCGCGGCGCGATCCAGCGCGGCGACCTCGGCGATCGGCGTGAACCCCGGGTGCGCGAGCAGCAGGTATCGGAGCAGGGCGACGCGGAGCAGGAGCTGCAGCGTGTGCTCGAGCAGGGTCGGCGAGAGCGGGTACCAGTCCTGCAGGAAGTAGTTCGTCGCGTAGCGCTCGAGATACTGCTCGAGTCGCTCGGTCTGCAGCGGGCTCAGCGCCTTGCGCCGCTCGATGTGCGCGGCCCAGATTTTCTGCGGGCCGATCGCCATCAGCTGCTTCCACGGATCGCCGGGATCCGGAACTCCCGCCGCCTCGCCGAGGTGGCGCACGATCGTGCCGACCACGCGCGCAAACGCGGGGGCGGCCGACAGCCGCGACTGGATCATGCCCATCACCGCCGTCAGCGCGACACCGTCGACGGGATGCGCGGTCAGCTGCGCGTGCAGCTCGGCGATCACGCCGGTGTTGCGGAGCGCGGCGAGCTCGCCGACCAGCCGCTCGGGCGCGTGCTCGGTCGCTGCGCGATGGAAGAACGGCTGCACGCGCTCGCCGAACGCCGCGATCGCATACAGCCGGCTCCCGACCGGCACCGACGGATCCGCGCACGCCGCGAGCAGCGCGTTGCGAACGTGGACGAACGGCGTCAGGTACGGGACCTCGTCGTCGGGCGTGACCTCGAACCGGACCTTGAACCGGCCGAACGGCTCGGGCGTGGCGGCGACCAGCACCTCGTGCGCATCGCCGAGCAGGCACTGCCGCACCACCTCGGGGCACGACATCCGCCCCGTCAGCTCCAGCCGATCGGCGACCCGACCGATGAACCGCGGGTACGCGCAGCAGATCTCCGGAAGCACCTGCTCGCCGAGGCGCGCGTGCAGCGAGCACAGGCCCGCCGGGTCGAGCTGCGTGCACGTGCCGTCGCTCTCGCGCTTCGCGAGTACGACGAGCGAGCCCCCGCGCCCGTCGGGGATGCGCTTCAGCATGTCGTCGGCGGCGGGGCCGACCGCGGCCGTCAGGCGCTGGTGATCCTCGGGCGAGATCGGGATGTCCCAGGCGGCGCAGCAGGTGTCCTCGCAGTCGCCGCCGAGGCAGCGGAACCGGGCCATGTACGGCGCAGCGACGAGCTCGTCCACGCCGCGACTATACGCCGGGCCGGTGCTGCTCGACCCATCCGGTGAACGCGGCGCCGAACTTCGCGAGCAGGCCCGCGAGGGCGTCGTTGACGAGCGTGCCGTGCTCGTCGAACGCCTTGCCGACGTTGTTCACGTACATCTCGGGCTGCGCGAGCGTGGGCATGTCGAGGAACACCAGTGACTGGCGCAGGTGGTGGTTCGCGCCGAACGCGCCCAGCGCGCCTGGGGACACGGAGATCACGGCGGCCGGCTTGCCGGACCACACCGACTTGCCGTACGGCCGCGAGCCGACGTCGATGGCGTTCTTCAGCGCGCCCGGGACCGAGCGGTTGTACTCGGGTGTGGCGAACAGCACGCCGTCGACGGGGCGCACGGCGTCGCGGAACGCCACCCACTCCGCGGGCGGGTGGTCTGGATCGAGGTCCTGGTTGTAGAGCGGCAGGTTCCCGATCTCGATGTGCGTGAACGTCAACGTCGGCGCGTGCGCCTCGACGGCGCGCGCGACCTTGCGGGTGAACGAGTCCTTGCGAAGGCTGCCAACGAGCACGGCGATCGAGCGAGTCATGTGCTGACCGTACCTGCCTGGAACGAACAACGCCCGGCTACCTCGTCGGTAACCGGGCGTTTTCTTGGTGGGCGATGAGGGGATTGAACCCCCGACTTATTCCGTGTGAAGGAATCACTCTCCCGCTGAGTTAATCGCCCGGGAAGGGCACATGGAGTACCGCTCCGGCCGGGCGGCGTCAAGTCTGTCTGTTTTCTCACCGAGGCATTCGAGGGGTGGTCGGGGCGCTCGTGATACGACGGCAGCATGGAACGCAGCATCGTGCGCACGTCGGCGGCTCCCGCGGCGATCGGGCCGTACTCTCAGGCCGTAGTCGTCCCGATGGGGGACGGAAAGCGAATGATGTTCTGCAGTGGTCAGATCCCGCTGAACCCGGCGACGGGGGTGATGGTCGAGGGCGACGTCGAGGCGCAGACCCGCCAGGTGCTCGAGAACCTGAACGCGGTCCTGGCGGCGGCGGGCGGCTCGTTCGCCAACGTCGTGAAGACCACGATCTTCCTCGCCGACATGGGCGACTTCGCCGCGGTGAACGCGATCTACGGCGAGAAGTTCACGTCGGACCCGCCGGCCCGCGCCACGGTCCAGGCCGCGCGCCTGCCGAGGGATGCACGCGTCGAGATCGACGCCATCGCGATTCTCTAGCCAC
This sequence comes from Haliangiales bacterium, assembly GCA_038203335.1. Classification (GTDB taxonomy): domain Bacteria; phylum Myxococcota_A; class Polyangia; order Haliangiales; family Haliangiaceae; genus JABFXX01. Next base: position 6,762 of record JBBRED010000030.1, read on the forward strand.
GGAGGCGATATGTCGTCGCAGATCGATTCGGTCCTGACCGAGACGCGCAGCTTTTCGCCGCCCGAGGCGTTCGCGAAGGCGGCCCGGGTGAAGAGCCTCGCCGAGTACGAGGCGCTGTATCGCAGGGCCGAGGAGGATCCCGAGGGGTTCTGGGCCGAGGTCGCCGGCGACCTCGCGTGGGCGAAGCCGTGGGACCGGGTCCTCGACTGGAAGCTGCCGGATGCGAAGTGGTTCGTCGGCGGTCAGCTCAACGCGAGCGTCAGTTGCGTCGACCGCCATGCGGCGAGCGCGCGCCGGAACAAGGCGGCGATCCTGTTCGAGGGCGAGCCCGGCGATACGCGGGTGATCACGTACGGGCAGCTGCACCGCGAGGTGTGCAAGGCGGCGAACGCGCTGACCTCGATGGGCATCGGCGCGGGGGACTTCGTGGCGATCTACCTGCCGATGATCCCGGAGGCCGCGGTCGCGATGCTGGCGTGCGCGCGGATCGGGGCGCCGCACACGATCGTGTTCGGCGGGTTCTCCTCGGAGTCGCTCGCCGATCGCATCAAGGACTGCAAGGCGAAGGCGGTGATCACCGCGGATGGGGGGTGGCGACGAGGCGCGATCGTCCCGCTCAAGGACAACGTCGACAAGGCGCTCGACGGCACGACCGTGGAGCACGTGCTCGTGGTCAAGCGCTGCGAGAACAAGGTCGCCTGGACCGAGCGCGACGTGTGGTGGCACGACGCGGTCGATACGGCCTCGCCGAAGCACGAGCCGCAGGCGTTCGAGAGCGAGCACCCGCTGTTCTCCCTCTACACGAGCGGGACGACGGGCAAGCCGAAGGGGATTCTCCACACGACCGGCGGTTACCTGACGAACGCCGCGTACACGACGAAGCTCGTGTTCGATCTGCGCGACGAGGACGTGTTCTGGTGTACCGCCGATATCGGCTGGGTCACCGGCCACAGCTACGTGGTGTATGGCCCGCTCGCGAACGGTGCCACGGTGATGATGTACGAGGGCGCGCCGAACGCGCCGCGCACGACGGCGTTCACGTCGGGGCGCGAGCCGGGCGCGGGGCTCGACCGATTCTGGGACATCATCGAGCGCTGGGGCGTGACGGTGTTCTACACGGCACCGACGGCGATCCGCGCGTTCATGAAGTGGGGCGATCAGCATCCCGCGGCGCACGATCTATCGTCGCTGCGGCTGCTCGGATCGGTCGGCGAGCCGATCAATCCCGAGGCGTGGATGTGGTACCGCAAGCAGATCGGCGGCGACCGCTGCCCGATCGTCGATACGTGGTGGCAGACCGAGACGGGCGCGATCATGATCTCGCCGCTACCGGGGGCCACGCCGACGAAGCCGGGCTCGGCGACCCGGCCGCTGCCGGGGATCAGCGTCGACGTCGTGACCAAGGAAGGCACGCCGGTCGGCAAGAACCATGGCGGATTTCTGGTGATCACGCGCCCGTGGCCGTCGATGCTGCGGACGATCTGGGGCGATCACGAGCGGTTCGTGACGACCTACTTCAGCGAGATCGAGGGCGCGTACTTCGCGGGCGATGGCGCGCGCAAGGACGACGACGGGTACTTCTGGATCATGGGTCGCGTCGACGATGTCATCAACGTCGCCGGCCATCGGCTGTCGACGATGGAGGTCGAGAGCGCGCTGGTCAGTCACCCGAAGGTGGCGGAAGCCGCGGTCGTGGGGCGCCCCGATGACCTGAAGGGGCAGGCGATCGTCGCGTTCGTCACGCCGCGGTCCGGGGTGGTCGCCGACGATGCGCTCGCCAAGGAGCTGCGCGAGCACGTCGCCTTCCACATCGGGGCGCTGGCGCGGCCGGAGGAGATCCGGTTCGCCGAGGCGCTGCCGAAGACGCGCTCGGGCAAGATCATGCGGCGGCTGCTGCGCGAGGTGGCCTCCGGCTCGAAGGCGCGGGGCGACACGACGACGCTCGAAGATCAGGACGTGCTCGAAAAGCTCGCCCAGTCGTTTGCATCCGAGGACTGATTACTACAATTGTAGGAATGCCCGCGCGTCGAGCGCGGTTGAGGGAGTCCCATGAAGTCCGTCCTCCTCGCTGCCTTGCTCGCGCTGTCTCCTGCCTGCTCCAAGAAGGCGGAGGTCGCGGGCGCGGGCTCTGGCTCCGCCGAGAAGCTCGTCATCCCGCCGTACACGCCGGCCGCGGATGTCCCCGCGCCGATCAAGGCGGCGATCGCCGCGACGGATCGCACCGACAAGGACCGCGCCCTCGATGCGGGCCGAAAGCCGGGCGAGGTGTTCGCGTTCTTCAAGCTCGCTCCTGGGCAGAAGGTCGGTGAGCTGTTCTCCGGGCCCGGGTACTCGACCGAGTTGATCGGCCGCATCCTCGGACCCGACGGGAAGCTGTACGCGCAGAACACGAAGGAGATCCTGGACAAGTTCGCGCGCAAGCCGCTCGAGGAGCGCCTCGCCAGGCCGGTGCTCGCGAACACGAAGTCGGTGGAAGCACCGACGGAGACGCCGTTCCCCGTGGCGCCGGGCGAGCTCGACGCCGTGATCTGCATCCTCAACTATCACGACTTCGTGTGGCAGAAGGCCGACCGCGCGAAGGTCAACGCCGCCGTGCTCGCCGCACTCAAGCCGGGCGGGGTGTACGGCATGATCGACCACAGCGCGAAGGCCGGGACCGGCCTCGCGGACGTGGAGTCGCTGCACCGGATCGACGAGGAGACGCTGAAGCAGGAGATCCTCGCCGCGGGCTTCAAGCTCGATGCCGAGAGCGACGTGCTCCGGAACCCCGCAGATCAGCGCGACTGGAACAGCTCGCCGAAGGCGGCGGCCGAGCGCCGCGGCCAGAGCGATCGCTTCACGCTCCGCTTCGTGAAGCCCTGATCACAGCGCGTGCTGCATGTCGGGCGGCACGACGAGCACCATGTCCCACGGCGTGCCGGGGACGGTGCCGGTCAGTGTGCCGTGGATCTCCCCCGACGCGCCGGCCGCGGGCTGCACGCGGTATGCGATCTGCTCCGAGCTCCAGTCGAACTGATTGTTGCCGCGATCGCCGAGCGTCACGAGCGACGTGAATCCGGCAGGCGCGTCGAACGTGTTCGAGCCACCTTCAGAGCCCAGCCAGTCAGAGCCGGTCGCCCAGATCAGCAGGCTGTCGGAGGCGCGCGTCGTCACGCCCGGTGACGTGGCGGTCGAGGGCATCGTTCCTGCGAAGCCGGGTTCGACCGCCGCGATCGAGTCGGTCACCGGAGACGTGAGAGCGTCGTCGTAGTCGGTGATGCCGACGAGCGCGATCGTCGCTGCCGCGCTCGCGATGCCATCGCCGAATGTTCCGCTGTACGTCGCGGGCTCGCTTGCGGTCGCGATCTTCCACGCGGCGACGAACGTCTGGCCATCGCCGCCGTTGTAGAACTGCTGGACGAGCTGGGTGAACCCGAGGGTAGCGAGGCCGCCCCACACGTTGTCCGATCCGTTGTCGACGTTCCCGATCAACAGGAGCAGATCATTCGGTTCCACGCCCGCCGCGCTGATCTCCCAGGTCGTGCCGGTCATGCCGGGCGACGAGGCCAGGTGCGGCAGGTGGTCGAACGAGTTCGCGAATGCCTTGCTGATCAGCCGCACGTCAGGCGTCGGGGGCTGGCCATTGCCGAACCCGGGCTTCGCGAAACATCCGCCCACCAAGCACACCACGCCCGCGACCACGACGCGCATGACCAGCACGGTAACACGAGAGTTACTGCTGGCTGGAGGTCTCGGCGTCGAGCATCGGATCGTGCGATTCCTCTTCGGTCTCGTCGGTGGCCGGGGCGGGCGCGGCGACCGTGGGCTCGACGACGGGCGTGACCACGAGCGGGTTGGCCTTCGAGGTCTTCGCCACGTACGTGCACAGCGCGCCGACCACCTGATCGTGGGCCCTGCGAACCGCGGCCTTGGACAGCGGGCGCTTCGTGTTCGTGACGAGCGCGAAGGCGAGCGGGTGATCCGGATCGACGTCGACCAGACCTGACATCGCGATCGCGGTCGACAGCGTGCCGGTCTTGCCGCGCACGCGCGCGTTGATCTCGGCGCCGCGCACGCGGTGGCGGAGGGTGCCGTCGGTGCCGGCGATCGAGAGCGTGTTGACCCACGCGGCGCCGAGCACCGGGTCGGAGTCCTGTGCATAGCCCGCAGCGCTGCGCACGATCGAGACCAGCTCCATCGGCGAGATCTTGGTGCGGTACGAGAGGCCCGAGCCCGTGTCGACGTAGAGGTCGGACTTCGCGATGTGCGGGTGGCGCGCGAGCCACGCGTACATCGAGTCGAGCGCGAGATCCATCGACGGCGGCTGACGGTGCGTGAGCGCCGCGGCGGTCATGATCACGCGATCGGCGAGCCAGTTGATGCTCCACTTGTTGACGCGCGTGACGATCTCCGCGAGCGGCTTCGACTCGTGCCGACCGAGCTCGATCGGCAGCGCGCCGGCGCCGACACCCTCGCCGACATAATCACCGAGCTCGAGGAACTTGAGGTCGCCGGCCACGTTGACGTTGTGCGCGGCGAGCGCGCCCTTCAGCGCGTACGCGGCGGTGGCCGTGCGCTCCTTCGTGGCGATCGGATACATCGTCGCGCCGCCGAGGCCGATCGTGCCGCCGATGGTGAGGTGGAGGCGCGCCACGCCTGCCGGGTTCTTCGTGGTCTCGAGCTTGTAGGTCAGACGCGGCCGCATCGCGCGCTTCGCGGTCTTGGCCGTGACGGTGACGAACACGTGCTCCGCACCCATCGGGATCGCGGCGGTCGGCGCGGCGCCCGGCTCGCCCGCGGCGATCTCGATCGGGATGACCGCGCGATAGATGCCATCGCGCGTGGGATCGGTGCCGACCACGATGCTGCCTTCGATCGACGTGATGCCGCGATCCGCGACGGCCTGCGCGATCTCGACGAGGTCGGCAGCGGTCAGCGTAGGGTCGTAGCTGCCGAGGAGATACACGTCGCCGTGGACCACGCCGTTGTCGGGCGCGGCGCCGAGGAGGCGCGTGGGATAGCGGAACGTGGGACCGAGGAGCTCGAGCGCGGTGGCGGTCGAGATCATCTTCACGTTCGAGGCGGGGTTGAACGCTTCGTCGGCGTTGATCGCGAACACGGGCCGGCCGGTGCGCGCATCGGCGACGTAGAGGCCGGTGTCGCCGTTGCGCAGCGGACCGCGCAGCATCTTTGCGATCGTCGCGGCGGCCTCTTCCTCGAGCGTCAGCGAGCCGGCCTTTGCGAGCAGCTCCTTGATCGGGCGCAGCTCGGCGCCGATCGCGATCGTCGCGTGCGCACCGTCGGTGCCGATCACGACGGGCTTGGCGCGGACCGCGCCGACCTTCGTCGCGGTCCGCGCCTTGAGCCGGAGGGTGGCCTTGGGCTTTGCATCGGCCGGTGTGCTCGCCGCGACGACGAGAAGAGCGAGTAGCGCGCGCGTGACCGTGTTCATCGCCCACCTCGCAACATCACGTAGGTCGCGCCTTCACCACCGTCGGCGGGTGCCGCGGTGGACAGAGCATGAATGAGGCCGGAGAGCGGTCCGAGCAGCTCACCGAGCACGGCCTCGCGCAGCGGCGCGCCGTGCTCCGAGTGCGTGCCCTTGCCATGCACGACGAGTACGCACCGGTGACCGATCCGGTTCGCCTCGAGCATGAACGCGCGGAGATGCTGGAGCCCCTTGTCGACCAGCTCGCCATGCAGATCGAGCGTCTGCGCCGCGTGGATCTTGCCGGTGCGCAGCTCCTGCACCTGCGTGCGCGACACACCGGGGCCGCGCGCGGCGTAGCGGTGGCCGTCGCCTTCCACCGTGAGCGAGACCTGCGGCGGGAGCTCCACGATCTTCACGACCGCGGGAGGCTTCACCACCGGTACGCGATCGCGGCCCGACAGCGGCGTGGCGCCTCCGATCGCCTCCATGAACAACGCCCGGTCCTCGGGGGACACCAGGGGTCGTTTGGTGCGCATCCATTGATTGTGTACTGCGGACGCCGCGAAGCCGCCAACAATTACGGCCTCGCAAGCTCGGCCAACAATCTGGATCACGTTGAATTTGGCAACGCAGGGCAGCTTGCGAGCACCTCGCCGAAACAGGCAAGGTCCGGCGGATGCCCAGCTGTCCCCGTGTCGCGTACTTCTGCATGGAGTACGGCCTCGACCCCGCGTTCCCGATCTACGCCGGTGGCCTCGGCATCCTCGCCGGAGACCACATGAAGTCGGTCGGCGACCTGAGGACGCCCGTGACGGGTGTAGGTCTGCTGTGGGACGAGGGCTACACGCAGCAGGTCCTGGCTGCCAGGGGAGGCCTGGAAGACCAGTATCCGAAGACCCAGCGCGACGCGGTGCGCCGTGTCGAGGCGCGGGTCGAGGTCAAGGTGAAGGGCAAGACCGTGCCCCTCCGCGCCTGGAAGGTCGAGAGATACATCACATCCGCGCTCTACCTGCTCGAGCCGGAGCGCGAGGCGGATCGGTGGATCACGGCGCGGCTCTACGGCGGCGGCACCGAGGATCGTCTGGCGCAGGAGATCGTCCTGGGCGTTGGCGGCGTGCGCCTGATGGAGGCGCTCGGCGTGGACCCCGAGGTCTATCACTTCAACGAGGGCCACGCGGTGTTCGCGGGGCTCGAGCTCCTCACGACCGCGAAGTTCGGAGGCAAGAGCCTCGAGCAGCGGATCAACAAGCTGCGCCGCCACGTGGTGTTCACGACTCACACACCGGTGCCCGCGGGCAACGAGGTCCACGACCTCGCCGCGATGCGCGCGGTCGATGCCGACTGCGGGTTCTCTGACAAGGAGCTCGAGCGGATCGGCGGCTCGCCGTTCTCGATGACGGTTGCCGGCCTGCGCCTCGCGCGGATCGCGAATGGCGTCGCCGAGCTTCACGGCGAGACGGCGCGCGAGATGTGGAAGGACGTCTCTGGCGCGGCACCGATCATCAGCATCACGAACGGCGTGCACGTGCCGACCTGGCAGGACGCGCGGATCCGCGCGGCGCTGGTGCCCGACAAGAAGCGCGGCGATCAGGATACGGAGCTGTGGGCCGCGCACCAGAAGATGAAGGCGGAGCTGGTCGCGGAGATCGCGAAGCGCACGAAGGTGAAGCTGTCGACCGACAAGCTGCTGATCGGCTTCGCGCGCCGCGCGGCCACGTACAAGCGCGCCGATCTGATCCTCAGCGACGAGAAGGCGCTGAAGAAGCTGTTCGCTGCGGGCGTGCAGATCGTCTACTCCGGTAAGGCCCACCCGCGCGACACCGACGGCAAGGCGCTGATCGGCAAGATCGTCGCGGCCGCGAAGAAGCACGCGAAGCACGTCGTGTTTCTCGAGAACTACGACATGACGCTCGGCGCGCTGCTCACGCGCGGCACCGATATCTGGCTGAACAACCCGCGCCGTCCGCTCGAGGCATCGGGCACGAGCGGCATGAAGGCGGCGATGAACGGCGTGCCGAACCTCTCGATCCTCGATGGCTGGTGGCCCGAGGGCTGCGAGCACGGCAAGACCGGCTGGAAGATCGGCGATGCGAATCCGAAGGACGACGCGTTCGATGCGAAGGACATGGCGCGCGTCGACAAGCGCGACCGCGGGCTGCTGTTCAAGACGCTGGAGAAGGACGTGCTCCCCGCGTTCGCAAACCGCGCGAAGTGGGTCGGCATCATGCGCGCGAGCATCGCGATGAGCCAGTGGCGGTTCTCCTCGGATCGGATGATCGAGGACTACATCGAGAAGGTCTACTCGGGCCGGTAGAGGATCTGGCGCCGCTTGCCGCGCCACTCGAGGACGAGGTAGTCGCCGATCTGCTCCGCGGTCGCTTCGTCGAGCGCGCGGTGCGGGCTCGCGCGCAGACAGGGGTGATCGCCCGGATCGCTCGCGAGCTCGTAGAAGTGCCAGTGCTCGTCTTCGCGCTGGCCATCGAGGACGAAGGCATCGTCGAAGCTCCAGCTCGCAGCGTTCGCGCACGCGATCGGCTTGCCGTCGGCGCTGCGCACGGTGACGCGGCGGCGGTAGGTCGCATCGAGCTTGGAGTCGGTGCGGCGCGTGACCTGCCACCACTCGGTCTCGTCGCGCAGGTTGCCGTCGTCGTCGTAGCTCGTCGCGTCCCAGCGCCACGTGCCGGTCGGCTGCGTGGTTGCGACGCCCCACGGATCATCGGGCAGGGCGGAGATCTTGTCGTCGACCTGGAGCAACGTCTGCTTGCCGGTGGCCCAGCGAAGCGTCAGGCGATCTCCATCGAGCTCGGCGCCGTAGTCGGCGGTGTGGCGAAACCCGTGGTCGCACGGGCCGGGCTCGGAGCGGTAATCGGTCTCGTGGATCCCGAACGCGGACTGCGTGATGTCGACCGTGACGTCGAACACGGCGCGCTGCCGGTACCACGGCCGCTGGTTGCACGAGAACGGCACGCGATCATCCGAGCGGACCTCGACGGTGCGCACGTAGCGCCCGAGGAGCTGCGTCGGCGTGGGGCCGGGGCGGAATCGCCACTGCTCGTCCTCGACGCGGGTGGTACCCGACTCCTGCGTCCGCAGCATCCAGCGCCAGCCGCCGACGATCTCGGCGAGCGTGAACGTGCGGACCGGTGGTGCGGGAACGGCCGCGTTTGGCGCGCCTGCGCCGGGTGGCTGACACGCCACGCACCCGACGAGCAGGGCGACCGCAGCGCGCATCAGCCCGGGCGACGGGCGTAGGTGTCGGTGACGATCTTGCCGATCGCGGCGTCGGAGAGCGTGGTCGGGCGCGCGGTCTCGAACTCCCAGGCGACGCGTGCGATGAGCCGCTGGGTGGCGTCCTGCTCGGTGTAACCGAGGCGGTAATACAGGCCGGCGCGGCTCGCGAGCTCCGCGGCGGCGACCTCGGCGCGACGATCGGCACCATTGGCGCGGGGAGGCGTACGGTCCAGCCAGGGGAACGACATCCGTCGAGTATACTGGTCCGGTGAGGGTGCTGCTCGCGTGCGCGCTGGCGAGTCCCGTCCTCGCGATCCCGCGAGCGTCGGGAGCGGATGGCGCAGGCGTGATCGCGGTCAGCAGGACGGACCGCGCCAGCGTGGCGGCGGCGATGGCGGAGGCGATGAGCGGTCGGTCGGGGCGGATCACGCCCGACGCGGTCGCCGAGGCGCGCGCGGCGATCGCCGCCGGTGCCGTGCCCACCGAGACGCTCGTCGCGTTCCGCAAGGTGCGCGAACAGATCGACGAGGGCTGGCGCGCGTTCCAGCGCGTGGCCGTGGATGCGGCGGCGTCGCGGCTGGTCGCGGCGCGCACGGCGGCCCAGCCGCTCGTCGGGCTGCCGGGCGGACCCGAGTTGTACGCGGAGGCAGCGCTGCGCCTCGGCGTGGTGTTCGGAGCGGTGGGCCGCACCGCGGAGTCGCAAGCGGTGTTCGCGCTCGCGCTCGCGCTCGATCCAGATCGTCCGATCACGAAGGCCGAGTTCACGCCCGAGGTGATCGACGCGGTGGATGCAGCGCGATCGGTGCCGGTCGCGCTCGGACGCGTGCACGTCACGAGCGTGCCGGCGGGCGCGCAGATCCAGATCGATGGGAACCCGGTCGGGCTCGCGCCGCTCGACGTGCAGGTCGCGCGCGGCCAGCACCTGATCATCGCCCGCACGCCGATGTACCTGCCCACCGTGCAGGCGCTGCCCGCCGGCTCGACGTCGGCCGAGGTGGTGCTGGATCGGGATGACGCCGCGATCCGCGTCGCCGGCGGTGCGGAGCTCGGGCTCGGCGAGCGCGAGGCGCAGCAGCTCGTCGACGCATCGCTTCGGTTCGCCGACCTCGACGAGGTCGTCCTGGTCGCGGAGACCACGCGGCGCGGCGGGCCCACGCTGCTCGTCCAGCGCTGCGCGGGACTACCGGCGCGGTGCAGCGCGGTCGTGGAGCTCGGCTACGGCGACCGCTCGGGCCTGGCGGTCGCGGCGCGTGCCGCGTGGGACGCGGCGAAGACCGGCGACCTGCGCTACCCGCCGACGGTGCTGAGCGAACAGGACGGCCCGATCCGCGACGGCCACTGCAAGGTGTGCCGGAGCCCGTGGCTGTGGACGGGTGTCGGTGCCGCGGTGGTGATCGGGACGGTGATCACGGTGTTCGCGCTGCAGGGCGCCGAGCCGCCGCCGATCGTCGGCGTCGACGGACGCGACTATCATCAGCCCTAGGGCTTCGTGAAGTCGGCGAACGGCGTGGTGTCGCGCCCGCCGGGCTTGAGATCGATCGTGAACGACTTCGTGCGCGGCGGATCTTCGCCGCCGTAGATGACCTCGACGGTGTGCTTGCCCGCGGGCAGGGTCAGCTTCATCCCGGGCGGAACGCGACCGCGCTTCGTGCCGTCGACGAGGACGTCGCCCCACGGATCTGCGCCGATCTCGACGGTGCCGGTGCCGGTCGGTGCGACCTTCGCGTCGGGTTTCGGCTCGTTGGCGGCATCGACCACGACGACGACCTTGACCGCGGCGTCGCGGGGAGCGACCGGAGGCGCATCGGGGGCGGCATCGACGGGCTCGACATCGGCAGGGACGGGGGCGGCATCGTCGGGCCCGCTCGACGCATCCGGTAGCATGTAGAACGGCGCGTCGAGCTTCGGCGCCGCATCGGGCTGCAGACCACCGTGGTCGCGCATCTTGAAGAACATGATCACCGCCGCGACGCAGAGCGCGAGGCCGCCGATGCCGAGTACGACGAGCGTGCCCTGGTTCGGCGGCGACCCGGTCTCGCCGGGCGGCGGCGCCGTGCGGATCTTCATCGTCGAGTCGGGCCCGTCGGGCGGCGGTTTCGGCGTCGTGGTCGGCGGCGCCTCGATGTTCGTCGTCGGCTCGTCGCCGGGATCCTCCTCGACGGGATCCTGGATCGCCTCGACACCGAACATCGGCGTGGCGCGCTCGATGATGTCCTTCATGTCGACGTGGGTGGCGAAGCTCTTCTGGCGGAGTGGGCGCGCCCTGCCGCGCGGCTGCGATCCGTCGCGCGGGATCACGGCGGTGCGCGGACCGAGCGGCGGGGACGGCGGCGGTGTCAGCTGGGTCTGGGGGGAAGCCGCCGCCTCCTCGTCGGGCTCCGGCTCGAACGGATCCGCGTGCGTCGGCATCCGCCGGGTCTCGGGCGGGCAGTAGCGCGCAACGAGGGCCGCGACATCGCGCGGGCCGGGGGTGTCGTCGAGAGCGTAGAGATACCGGTTGAGCGCGGCCAGCATCTCGCCGGCGTTGTTCCAGCGCACGGTCTGGTCGCGCTCGAGCGCGCGCATCACGATCTCGTCGAGCTTCGCGGGCACATCGGGCCGCGCTGCCTGCGCGCGAGGAATCTCCTCCTCGGTGACGGCGAACAGCGTGGCGTCGGGATCATTGCGCGCGAACAGCCGATGGCCGACGAGCATCTCCCACGCGAGCACGCCGACGGAGAACAGATCGGTCTGCCCGGTCAGCTGCTCCTTGCGGACCTGCTCGGGCGACATGTACGGGAACGAGCCCGTCGGCGCGGACTGGGTCTCGTCCTCGCCCGCGTCTCCGAGCGTGACCGCGATGCCGAAGTCGACGAGCTTGACCTCGCCGTCGCGGGACAGCATCACGTTGCGCGGCGACAGGTCGCGATGGATCACGCCCTCGCCCTTGCGGTGCGCGTAGTCGAGGCCCTCCACGATGCGCGCCGTGATCCATGCGGCGACGTTCGGATCCATCACGGCATCGCGCCGGGACAGCATCTCGGTCAGACGATAGAGCGTGGGTCCGTCGATGTACTCCATCGCGATGAAGTACGTGTCGTCGACGACGCCGAGCTCGTAGACCGGGACGATGTTGCCGTGCGCCAGGGTGACCAGCGTCTTCGCCTCGGCGACGAACAGGTCCACGAAGTGGCGCTGCCCCGACAGCTTCGGGTGGATCTGCTTGATGACCAGCTGCTTCTCGAACCCACCTGGACCCACGATCTTCGCGAGGTAGATCTCGGCCATGCCGCCCGTGGCCAGCTTTTCGGTCAGGAAGTACTTGCCGAACGTCGTCGGCAACTCCGGCATCGGAGCGAATGTATCATGTGGGCTGTGACCGCTCGGTGGGCCCTCGTCGCGATGACGCCGTTCCTCGTCCCGGGGACGGGCTGCGGCGACGATCCCGCGCACGTGACCCTCGAGCCGGTGGCGCTGCCGCGGTCGTGTGGTCGCCCGAAGAACGCGACGGCGATCCGGGTCACCGCGTACACGGCGGAGGGCTCGATCGCGCGCGCGGTCGGGCTCGAGGAGGCCGTGGACCTCGCCGAGTTCCCGGATTCGACGGAGCAGCTCTCCGTCGAGGTCTCGACCGGCGGCGGCTTGTTCGGCGCGATCGGAAAGACCATGCCGCTCGCGTTCGGCGACCTGAAGGACAAGGCGCTGATCCCGATCGTCATGATCCCACCGGGGGACTTCTGCGAGGCCGCGGGGTTCATGCACGTCGCCCGCCGAGCGCCGCTCGTCGCGCGCGCAGGCGAGGGCGTGCTCGTCGTCGGCGGTCGCTCCGATGCCGGCCTGTGGCTGGGCACCGCGGAGTACTACGATCCCACGACGTCGACGTTCGCCGACGTCCCCGTCTCGGGCGTCCTCGGCAGCGCCGGGTTTGCAGGATCGTCCCTCGTCACGCTGCCGGATGGGCGCGTCGCGGTATCGGGTGGTCCGCAGCCGGTGATCACGATCTTCGATCCGGTCACGCGGACGTTCGGCGAGTCGGTGCTGGCCGAGTCGCGCGCCTTCCACACGTCGATCGCGCTCGGCGGAGATCAGCTGCTACTCGCGGGTGGCTGCGAGGACAGCGCGAACGGCACGTGCACCGGCATTCTCCGTAACAGCACGGTGATCTACGACGCGACGAAGATCTCGGCGAATCCGACGTTCGGCCCGGTGCTGCGCGTCGCGCACATCGATGCCACGCCGTTCGAGCTCGGTGAGCTCTCCGACGGCAATCCGTGGTTCGTGCTCGCCGGCGGAACCGCTCAGGGCGCCTCGGATCCGACGGGCGCGGATCTGATCTCGCCGCGCGCGGGCGAGGTCACGGCGGTGACGGGGCTGTCGGCGCAGATCGCCGCGCTCGATGGTGGAGCGCTGCTCAGCGCGTTCGCCGCCGACGGTGCCCCCGTGGACGGGCGTGCCGCCGTGCTCGCGCCAGGTGCGACCACCGCCGTGCCCACTCTCCCGGCCCCCGCGCTCTCGGGGGCGCGGCTCATCACGCTCGAGGATGGTCGAGTCGCCGCGTTCGGAGGCGATCCGGCGGGCGGGGTGGCGCTCTACGATCCCACGCTCGATCGCTGGACCACCCCGCCGCCGATCGCCGACTCCGCGGGCCCGGGCGCGCTCGTGGCGCCGACGCTGATCCGGCTCGGCGACGGCACGGTCCTCGTGTTCGACGGCGGCACCGCGCGCTCGTCGGCGTATCTCTATCGGCCGTCGCTCGACGGTCCGGCGGCGGGTTCGACGACCGTGTCCCCGGGGAACACCATCACCGTCCTGACGCCCTCGGATCCGGCGACGGTGACGCGGTCGCCGTCGTGGCAGCTGCGCGTGACCAGTGGCGACCTGGCGCGCGCGCTCGTCGGGGGGCCGCGAACGGCGACCGGTACGATCAGCGCCACGGTGCGGGTCCTGTTCGGCGGGGTCGCCCTGCTCGCGGATCAGACCAGCCCGGGGCAGGTGCTCGTCGGGGAGCTCGCCGAGGGCGCGAAGGCGCGGATCGTGCGGCACGCCGGCGGCGAGGTCCGCGTGCTGTGCAGCGGCAAGACCGTCGAGGCCTTCGAGCCGGGCATCGGCGTCACCGTGCGGATGGACATCGAGGGCACCACGGCGCACCTGTTCCGCAACGACGAGGAGCTGGTGAGCTGCGACGTCGATGCCGTCGCGCGCGGTGCGTGGGGCGTCGGCGCGCTGGGCGCCTCCGGCCAGCTCATCGTGGATACGGTCACCGTCCAGCGGTGAGCCCGCGGGTGCGTGGTACCGTCGCGGCGATGCTCCGGCGCGCGTGCGTCACCGCCGTCGTGATCGCGATCGTCGCGTCAGCATCCCCGGCGCACGCGTACGAGTTCTGGATCCGCGCGCGCTCGATCGGTCAGGCGTACCAGCTTCGCCAGTACCGGTTGATCGGTCCCGATCTGTTCCTTGGCCGCCGCCGCTACACCGAGACTCTCGCGCTGCGGATCTCCGACATCGGCGGGCTCGCCGCCGCTCGCAAGCAAGCGCGGCTCCCCGAGCGCGGGCTGCGCATCTCGTGGCAGAGCTACCTGCGGGTCGACCACGACTTCGGCACGTACACGAGCGGGCAGATCCGCCTGTCGTCGGCCCGGAAGCGCGATGCGATCGACGTCATCCCCGAGCTCGTGGACTCGAGCGCCGCGCTCGATCTGATGTACGGCTACCTCTCGCTCGAGGGCCTCGCCGATGATGCGCTGACCGTCAAGCTCGGGCGCGTGCTGGTCGACGATGGCTGGGGCTCGTCGGGCCTCGACGGCGGCACGGTGAGCTATGCGCTGCCGATGCTGCCGCTCGAGATCAGCGCCGCCGCCGGACTGCGCGTGCGCGCCGCGTCGCCGCTCGGCGTCTCGGCGTACGAGCTCGATGGCACCTCCGGTGCGGGCTGCCAGGAGTACGTCGAGGGCCCCACGCCCGGCACCGGCGCGTGGAAGCTGATCGATCGCAACCGGATCGTCAACGGCAGCAAGCTCGCGACCGACTACGAGGTGTGCCCCCAGCGCGAGATGCGCCAGCCGTCGATCGGCGTCGCGCTCGCGACCTCGCGCCTGCAAAACTTCGGAGCCGAGGTCGGCTATCGCCGCACGTGGTCCGAGACCGTCGGCGTCTTCGACGATCCGAATCGCTTCGCGTACCTCGACCAGGGCCTGTATCCCGACGAGGTCGGCCAGGCGCCGGCATCGGGCGTCAACGAGGAGCGCATGTACGCGCGCGTCCACGGCGCGGTCACCGCGGGCCCGGTGCTCCTGCGCCCGTACGCGAACCTCCGCTACTCGCTGCTGCACGCGGCCGTGGATCGCGCGGATGCGGGCATCCGGTTCGAGCACGGCAAGCACAGCCTCGAGCCCTCGGTGGAGTACTTCCTTCCCACGTTCGACGGCGACTCGATCTTCAACGTGTTCTCGATCGAGCCGACCACGGACGTGCGTCTCGGGTATCAGTTCGCCGGACCGATCCGCATGCACGCGAGTGCATGGCTCCGCCGATACGCCCACGAGGACGGCGCGTCGTCGGTGTCCGGAGGCGGCGAGGCCGGCGTGGAGCGCGAGCTCGGGGCGAAGCTTCGCGCGCGCTTCGATGGCCTCTACGACGACGGCTACGGCGGTCGGCGCGTGGGTGGCACCGGCGAGGTCGGCTGGCGCGCGCGCGACGACCTGTGGCTGCGTGGTCGCGCGGCCGTCCTCGGCGTGCGCCCCGACGATCGCGCGCGCTTTGTCACCGTCTCCGGCGTGATCTCCGGATCGCTGCGGATCGCGGAGTCCGTGGGCTTTCACGTCATCGCGGAGGCCGACCACGATGACCTCTACCGCCTCGCCACGCGGATGATCGGCGTCATCGATCTCGCGTTCATGCCCGAACCATGAAGTTCCTCCGCACTCTCCCTCTCCTCGTGATCGCCTTCGGGCTCGGCACCGCCGTGCTCGCGGAGCAAGGCACGGGCTGGTCGCCGGTGGTCTATCCCGAGCAGCGATTGCCGCTCGCGTTCTC
The DNA here is from genome assembly GCA_038203335.1 of Haliangiales bacterium. Classification (GTDB taxonomy): domain Bacteria; phylum Myxococcota_A; class Polyangia; order Haliangiales; family Haliangiaceae; genus JABFXX01. The sequence goes on from JBBRED010000030.1 coordinate 22,414, forward strand.
GCACGGCAAGCACCTCGCGCGCGGCGCGACCTGCGCGACCTGCCATCCGACCGCGACGACGTCGCGCTCCGCCGTCGACAACCTGATCCCGACCGAGGCGGCGTGCCGCGCGTGTCACCCGATCGACCGCGCCGACATCACGAAGAGCGTCGCCGGCGCGCCCCCGGCGGCGTGCGTCGCGTGTCATCCCGCGTTCGTGCCGGGCCAGCCCGTCGAGCGGGTGTACCTGACCCCGACGCCGCTCAAGTTCGATCACGCGGCGCACACGAAGACGCCGTGCCAGAGCTGCCACGGCGACATGACGAAGGTCGACATGGCGACCGACAAGCAGCTGCCGACGATGGCGTCGTGCCTCCAGTGCCACAACCGCGGCACCGAGGAGCGCCACTGCGCCGACTGCCACCTGACCAAGCTCGGTGGCCTGGTCGAGACGCAGTTCGCGCACGGCAACCTCGTGCCGCTGACCACGGGCCTCGGCGATGGCCACGGCCCCGGCTTCGCAAAGGATCACAAGCAGGAGGCGCGGCAGGTCGGCGCCACCTGCACCGCGTGTCACGATCGATCCGAGTGCGTCGCGTGCCATCAGGGCGTGACGAAGCCGATGGAGTTCCACGCCGGCAACTACATCGTCTCCCACGGCGTCGAGGCGCGCCGCGGCACACCCGATTGCTCCGCGTGTCACCGCGCGCAGTCGTTCTGTGTCGCGTGCCACGAGCGCACCGGCATGACCACGCGCGTCGAGAGCGCGTTCGATGCAACCCTGCCGGGCGGCGCGTTCCATCCGCCGAACTGGGCCACCGCCGGCATGGGCCCGAACCGTCACGCCGCCGAGGCGCGCCGGAACATCTCGAGCTGCGCCTCGTGCCACCGCGAGGAGGATTGTCTGACCTGCCACAGCGCCGAGCCCGGGAAGCTGAATGCGTCGCCGCACCCGAAGGGCTGGCGCGGTAGCGCGCGGTGCAAGGCGCTCGACAAGGGCAATCGCCGGATGTGCCTGCGCTGTCACATCACGCAGGACGAGCTCGGCTGCGACTGGTCCGCGCGGTAGCGCTAGCGACCGCCGAGATCCGATACGATCGAGCCATGCTGACAGGTGGAGTGGTCGGTGCCGTGATCCTCACGATCGTGTGGCTCGCTCGGCAAGGCGCGATGAAGAACCGCCTGAGCGGGTTCGACGATGGAACGCTATGCATCGGTTGCCACTCTCGGAACATGAGCGTGACCGACGGCAAGGCGCGTTGCGGCAGCTGCGGCCACGTCGCGGACCTTGCAGCGATGCAAGCGGCGGTCGTGACCGATCAACAGATCGCCGATGCGACCCGCCCTGACAGGCGACGTTTCTAGGCGGATCGCTCCCGCGTAGGTCGTGACCTACTCGTCGTTGAGGCGCGTGCGCACGTGCAGGTTGCAGTTGCGATGGCCGAGCTCGATCGCCTCGGTGTCGCCGACGACGAGCGCCTCCGCGAGGAGCCACTTCGAGATCGCGTGTGACATCGAGTACTCCTGGAACGAGTTCCAGAGCCACGCGGCCATGGTGCTGCCGGTGGTGAACGCGTGCGGGAACGCGAGCCGGCGCAGGTCGAGGCCGCCCGCGGTGACCGCGTCGATATACGAGCGCTGCAGCGCGACGAACTCGCGCCACTCGTCGATCGGAGAGCGCTTCGCGCCGAGGTTCCGGCCGTGCGTGTGGTCGTCCTTGCGCGCGGCCCACGCGGAGAACCCGGCCTCGAGCGCGTCGAGGCGGCCGTGGCGGAGACGACGACCGAGCGCGTCGCCGATCGGACCGTGCGATGCGGGTGAGCCGAGGCGCGCCGCGTCGGCGATCCGCGCGAGGTCGTCGGTGACGATCAGCGTGACCTCGCGGAGCGCGCGATCCACCGCGCCGAGCGGTGCATCGAGCTCGAGCGCGCGCTTCGCGAGCCAGCTGTGCGTCGCGCCGTCGGAGAGCGCGGCGTCCCACGCGCGCACCGCGGCATCGAGGGCGAACGGCGAAGGCTGCGTGCGGTGCGCGACCACGAGGTGCGCGGAGATCGCGCGGGGCAGCGGGGCCTTCTCCGGCGGTGCGACCGGCTCGTCCACCGGCGCGGTCGAGCCCATCGCCTGCTCGGGGGGCGGCGGAATCGCGTCGTCGCGGAGCGCACGGGTGCGACGGCGGTGCGGTGCCGCGAGCCAGCGGGTCCACAGCTCGAGCTCGTTCGGTGCCCCGGCGGCGCCGACCTTGCGCGTGGCCACGCCCTCGAGGAAGTAGGTGAGCGGGGTCGGCGGCCACGCGGCGGCGTAGCTGTCGTCGGCGATCTCCTTCCACGCACCGCGCTCCGCGGCGTCGCACGCGAGCCACTCGCCCGCGAGCTCGCGGATGAACGGGTGATCCTCGGCGAGCATCAGCGTGGAGCGCATCAGCGGGCGCGCAATGTCGGTGTCGCCGCGCGCGGCGGCGATCAGCGCGGTGGTGATGACCTCCGCATCACCGAGCGGCGCTCGGGCGTCGCGCTTCGATGCGATCCACGCCTCGCCGGCGCCGGTGCGGTCATAGGCGAGCGCCCACGCCGCCACGCACATCGCGTACGCGGTGGGGTCCTTGCCGGGCCTGCTGATCAGCGCCGTGAAGTAGGCGAGTCGATACGCGCCGAGTCGTACCAGCACGTGGCGGATCATCCACGCCGACACCAGCGGGATGAGCGCGATGCCGGTGAGGATGCCCGCGATGAGCCACATCTTCAGGTAGAGGAAGAACGCGACGAACGTTCCGAGCACGATCAGGAGAACGGCGGTGCACAGCGCCGACACCGCGGTCCACATCAGGTGGTGCCACGTGCGGCGCTTGCGGCGTGAATCGATCGCGAGGCGCTGCAGGCGAAACAGCAAGACGAAGGGCAGCGCGAACATTCAGCGCCCCCAGCCGAGGGCGCGGCGCAGTCCGGGCCGCGCCGTCGAAGGCACCGGTGGCGGTGGATCGGCGGGGCGGTGCGGTGGCGCATGACGCGCCCACAGCTCCGCGATCAGGCGGCGATACGGATCGCGCAGCGCGGCGACGGCGGCGCGCACGAGCTCGGCGGTCCGCGGGCGCGGTCCCACCGGCGTCTGGTAGGTCTGGACGTCGACGAAGCCGAGCTCGAGCATGCCGAGTAGCTTCTGTGCCTCTCGCTCGATCTCGATGCGGCTCGCGTCGGTGGCTATACCGAGCACGAAGAACGGATTGTCCTCGAGCTTCAGCTCGTGCATCTCACCGCACCCCGGAGTCGTAGGCCTTCTTGCGCGCCTCGCTGTCCTCGGGGAGCAGCGCCCACAGCGCCTTCACCACGCGGCGAAGCTCGGTGGTATCGCCGCGCGCGATCGCGGCCTTGCCCTCGGCGACCAGCTTGTTCGACCGCGGCATGTCGGTGGAGCGGCTGATCTCGGAGGCGGCGTCCTCGAAGTACAGCTCCCAGGCCTCGGGCGTGCGGTTGAACGCGGCGCCGGAGAGCCGCGAAGCGAGCCGCATCTGCCGCTCGAGCTCGGCGGCATCCTTGTCCTTGCGCGCCTTGTCCATCGCGGCGAGCACCTCCTGGAGCAGACCGCGCTCCGCATCGGTGCCGTGGTTCGAGACCGTCGAGGTCGCCGAGATCGCCACCCGTCGCGCCTCGTTGTCGAGCTCGGGCCACTTCTTTGCGAGGTCCGCGTCGGCCATCGTGCCGTCGATATCGAGCATCGCGCGGCGCGCTCGCTGAGCGGCATCCGCATCGCCGCCGTGGGCCGCGTCGATGTCGCGCTCGGCCTCGCTCATCCGTGCCTCGAGGCGATCGAGCTTCTCGATCACGTGGCCGAGACCATGGCGGAACGCATCGGCGCGCAGGTCCATGAGCTGGCGGCGCAGGTCGCGCAACGCCGCATCGAGCGCCTCGGGGGCCGCATCGGGGACGAGGAGGTGCGCGACGTGCTCGAATACCTGGCCGATCGCCGGGATCAGCGCGCGCGCCGAGAGGCGCCCGCCGCGATCGAGCTCGATCGTCACCTCGATCGCCGAGCCGGTCGGTACGGTGTCCTTGATCTTGTCGCCACCGATATCGAGCGTGCCGACCAGGCGGCACAGATCCGCCTGATCCATCTCGCCCTGGACGATCGGGATGCGCAGGATCGACTCCGACGTTCCCTTGGCCACGGTCTCGACGGTGTGGTGCGTGAACGTGCGGCGCGCGGGCAGGGGAGCCCCGCGCTCGAGATAGACCTGCACGTGGCCATTCGCGAGCGCGACGCCGAGCGTGCGCGATAGCGGCGGGTCGCCGATGGTCAAACCCTGCACGATGGTCAGCGCGGGCGGCGTGACGGCCACGATCTGCCCGGTCTCCGAACGCGCCTCGATCTCGAACGTGCAGGCGCGCCGCGGCAGCAAGGTCACGCTGGTGAGGAACGTGCCGTCGGAGGCGACCGTCGCCTCGATGCTCGACCACGCGCCGTCGTTGCGGACGAGCTTGACCTTCGCGGGCGGGCTGTCGCCGACGAACTTGCCGATCACGTGCGGCGTGAGATCCGCGGACACCGCCGGGTACTGGAGCCACACCTGGCGACCGGTGGGCACCGAGATCGATGCGGCCCGGCCATCGAGGCCCGCGGTCGCGGCGTACAGCGCCGCACCCTGCGCGACCAAGGTCATCGGATCGTGACCCTCGGCGATCGGCGCATCGAGCCGCGCGGCGACGCGCTGGCGGACCATCGGCATCACGGTGGGACCGCCGACGAGAACGAGCTTGCCCATCCGGCCCGGAGCGAGCCCGTTCGCGGAGAGCAGGCGCACGCACACGTCGAGCGCCCGATCCACGAGCGGTGTGCACAGCGCCTCGACCGTGGACCGCGTGAGCTCGAGATCGACCTCGACGTCCTGACCGTCGATCACGAGCGGCTGCGCGAGCGTGACCTGCGCCTTGTCCCCGCGCGAGAGCTCGATCTTCGCGTCCTCGGCGGCGAGCCGCAGCGATCGCAGCGCGGACGCGTGATCGGGGTTGTTGCGTCGTGGCACCACGGAGAGGCGGGACGCGAGGTGCTCGGTGATCGCCCAGTCGAAGTCGCGGCCGCCGAGGAAGTTGTCGCCGTCGTGACCGACGACCCGGAGCAGGCCATCGCGGGTCTCGAGCAGCGAGGCGTCGAACGTGCCGCCGCCGAGATCGAACACGAGCCAGCTGCCGGCGCCGTCGTCGTCGGCGCGCCAGCCGGCGGCGAGGGCGGAGGCGATCGGCTCCTGGAGGAGCTCGACGCGACCGAAGCCGGCGAGCCGGGCGGCCTCCGAGGTCGCCGCGCTCTGCGGTAGCTCGAACAGCGCGGGTACAGAGATCACCGCGCGCTCGATCGTGACGCCGAGCTGATCGGTGATGTCCTGGCGGAGTGCCTTCAGCACCTCGGCCGAGAGCTCCTCCGGCTTGCGCGTGGTGGCAGCGGCGGGGAACTCGATCGCCTTCTCGGTGCCCATCAGCCGCTTGAACTCGGCGGCCGTGTTCGCGGGATCTTGCTCCACGAACCGGCGCGCGCGCGTGCCGACCGTGACCCGGCCGGCCTTGTCGAGGCGGACGACCGACGGTGTGACCGTGGCGCCCTGCGCGTTGCGGATGACGCTCACCTGCTCGCCGTCGAAGACGGCAGCGGCGGAGTTCGTCGTTCCTAGATCGATTCCGACATACAGCGGCGTATCAGCCATCGCCGGGAACGTTAGCACCCCATGGGCGAACGTTCAGCGCCTGCGGCCCGCGCGCTGCGTGCAGCGCGATACCCCGCGCTGCGTGCAGCGCGATAGTCAACGCTGGCGATAGACGATAAAACCGCGGGTCGGGTCGTAGGGCGAAACGGCGACGGTGACACGGTCACCGAGCACCACGCGAATGCGGTGGCGGCGGACCTTGCCGGCCAGCTTCGCAAGCACCTCGTGGCCGTTGTCGAGCTTGACGCGAAAGTTGCCGCCCTTCGCGATCAAGATGACCTCGCCGTCGAGGTGGACTAGCTCTTCTTTGCTCACAGTGCTTCCCTGGTCCCCGGGTTGGGGAGGGCCACTCGATAGCACTAACTGGTGGCCAGGAAAAGCGCTCCGGAGCCAAGGCTGATCTACCCTAGGTACGTGGATCGCCAGCCCCCTCGCGCTACCAGCGACGAGATCGATCTTTACATCCGGACCTACTACTCGCTGCTCCGGTCGAGCGGTGACGTCCGCGTGCGCGCGTTCGAGGAGGCCCACCTGTTCTCGCGCTCGAGCCTGCACCTCGGCGCGGAGGAGGCCGACCCCGATCTGGCGGCGTTCGCCTATAGCGCCGGCCGGCTCCCCGACTGCATGCCGCGGATCCGCCACGTCGTGCTCGGCCAGAGCCTCGCGCAGTTCGAGGCCGCCGGGTACCGCATCGATACCTGGGAGGCGGCACGCACCCGGGGTCGCCGGCGCCCCCTGCGCTGGAACGGCGGGGATACGCTCGCCGTGTTCATCGCCTCGGCCTCCGATATCGACGACCTGGTCCCGATCCTGACCGCGTATCAGATCGAGTGGAACAAGCTCCGCGAGCGCCTGCTCTCCGCGCGGATCTCCGATGTCGCCGACGACGAGGCGCTCGCCCAGGCGCTCGGCGCCGCCGAGCCGGTGCTCCGGCTGCGCGGCGCCCTCGGTCCGCGCTCGAACGACATCCTCCACGACATGATCTCGCACGACTGCGATCTGTTCGTGCGCCTGCTCGATGGCTCGTTCCGCGAGTACCAGCGCTCCGCGCAGCGATGGTTCCAGGCGATCGCCCCCGCGATCCCGCAGGGCCGCCCGGTCTACTTCATCTCGTCGAACAGCCACTCGATGGCCAACATCCTCGGCGGCTATGCGCGCGCGCACCGCCAGGAGATCGTGGACTTCCTCCACCGTCACAATCCCGAGGATCTCGCGCCGCGCTACGACGAGGCGATCGCGAAGGGCGACCACTCCCTCGCGACGAACATCCTCTACTACTCGCTCCGCGCGTTCATCCACGAGCCCGGCGCCGCCGCGGGCGGGCACCTGGCACAGGTGCAGGAGTCCGATGCGGCCTCGGGGATCCGCGCGATCGCATCGCCCGGCAAGATCGACGTCGATGCCCAGGTCATCGAGCTCTCGATGCTGCGGCCGGAGAACCTCGATTCGCGCCTGCACCTACCCGGCATCGAGCGGATCAGCGAGAGCCCCGCGGTGCTCGTCAACATCGACTACCCGCTCGGGATGGCCGCGTATCACCATCTGACCTCGGTCGCGCTCGGCGTCGAGGACCTGCGCGGCATCTACATCATGGGCAAGGCGGCCACGCTGAACGGCCGCGTCGGTGACGTGATGATCAGCAAGGTCATCCATGACGAGCACAGCGCGAACACGTACATGTTCCGCAACGCGCTGACCGCCGCCGACGTTCAGCCGTTCATGAAGCACGGCACCGTGCTCGACAATCAGAAGGCGTTGACCGTGCGCTCCGCGTTCCTCCAGAACCGCGAGTACATGGACGTGTTCTATCGCGAGGGCTACACGGTGATGGAGATGGAGGCCGGCCCGTACCTCTCGGCCGCCTACGAGACCGCCGAGCCGAGGCGCCATCCGAAGGACGAGCTGGTGTCGCTCGTCGATCAGAGCTCGTTCGAGCTCGGCGTAATCCACTACGCGTCGGATACGCCGTACTCGCGGCGCCAGAGCTTGCTGTCGAAGTCGATGTCGTACTTCGGCATGGAGAGCACGTACGGCTGCACGCTCGCGATCACGCGCCGGATCTTCATGAGCGAGCTGGCGCGCCTGTCGTGACCACCGAGTCGGCCGACATCGTGGTGATCGGCGCCGGTGCGTCGGGGCTGTCGTTCGCGAACTGGTATCGCCAGCTCCACCCGGCGGCGACCGTGCTCGTGCTCGAGGCGGCCGACGAGCCGGGCGGCTACTGCAAGACGGTCGTGCAGGGCGGGTTCGTGTGGGACTACTCGGGACATTTTTTCCACTTCAAAGATGCGTCGATCGAGCAGTGGCTGCGCCAGCGGATGCCGGGGCAGGAGATCAAGACGGTCATCAAGAAGAGCTCGATCCGCTACGCGGGCCTCGATATCGACTTTCCGTTCCAGAAGAACATCCACCAGCTCCCGCGCGACGAGTTCCTCGAGTGTCTCGTCGATCTCTACTTCCGCCCCGCGCCGAAGGCCGACGGACCGACGTCGTTCGGCGAGATGCTCTACCAGCGGCTCGGCACGTCGATCACCGAGAAGTTCCTCCGGCCGTACAACGAGAAGCTCTACGCGGTGGACCTCGAGCGCCTCGATCCCGATGCGATGGGGCGGTTCTTTCCGCACGCCGACATCGCGGACATCATCGCGAACATGCGACCGAAGCCGCCCGGCACCATCGGTGATGGCGGCTACAACGCCACGTTCACCTATCCCGCGGGCGGCGCGATCCAGTACATCCACGCGCTGCTCGCCGACCTCCCGCCCGCGAGCGTGAGCTGCGGCGAGCCGGTCACGCAGATCGATCTCGGTGCCCGCGAGGTGGTCACGCCGAAGCGGCGGATCCGGTTCGGGAAGATCGTCAGCTCCGCGCCGCTGCCGGCGCTCGCGCGGATGGCGGGCATGGTCCACGACGCCAGCGTGTTCACGTCGAACAAGGTGCTGGTGTTCAACCTCGGCTTCGATCGGAAGGGCCCGCGCGACGTGCACTGGATGTACTTCCCGGACCGCACGCTGTCGTTCTATCGGGTCGGGTTCTACGACAACATCTTCGACACCGATCGAATGAGCCTCTACGTCGAGATCGGCGCCACGCACAACGCGGCCGTGGATGAGGATGCGCTTCGTGCGCGGGTGATCGACGACCTCGTGCGCGAGGGCATCGTCGATGGCCACCAGCTTCTCGAGCATCATCACGTGGTGCTCGATCCGGCGTACGTGCACATCACGAAGGCCTCGCTCGCGGAGACCGAGCGCGTGCGCGACGGCCTCGCGCTCGCGGGCATTCACTCGGTCGGCCGCTACGGCGGTTGGACGTACTGCTCGATCGAGGACAACATGCTCGAGACCCGCGCGCTCGCTCGTACGATCTGAGCTACCGTGGCGCTGATGCGCACATGGATGATCGCAATGGCGACGCTTACCCTCGGCTGCGGCAAGAAAGGCGACGACCACGGGACGCCAGCGGGGAGCGCGGGGCCGCCACCGGTGACGGCCGCCGCCGGAGCAACGACCGACCCGCCGCCGAAGGACGCTTACAAGGGCAAGAACCGGCTGCTCAACCTCTACGTCGGCAAGGACGGCACGACGCAGCCGCTCGAGGTCTGGGCGCGGCGCAGCTTCAAGTGGGGTCCCGTGAAGCTCGCGGAGGCGGTGCCGTTCGGCAAGGCGTCGGCGTGGTTCGGCGTACCCGAGCACATGTCGCCGGTGGTGCTGCGCGCGGGCGCGAAGCCCGACGATCCGGAGATCTCGCCGATGGCCTACGGCATGCCCGACGAGGTCGTGACCGGGCTGTTGATGATGAGCGGTGGTGTCGCGTCGGTGACGAGCATGTACGACGTCTCGAAGGAGATGACGCAGGCCCCGAAGCCGCCCGCCGCGGGGACGGGTGGCGTGATCCTCTTCGCCTACCCGCTGCGCGAGTACGAGCCCGCGATGACCGAGAAGTTCGGCGGCACCTCGTTCAACGTCGGTGACGGCGCCGGCGCGTGCCGTCCGCAGAACGATCCAGCGATGGTCAACAACGCGCTCGGCGGCACCTCGCCGTATGCGCTCGATCTCCCGCCGGGCAAGGCGAAGATCACGTTGCACAAGTGGCCCGGTGACAAGTGCGCGACGCCCGCGGTGTTCGAGCTCGAGGTCGACGTCGTCGCCAATGCGTCGCAGTGGGTGTTCTTGTACACGCCAGATCAGGGCAAGACGATCGCTACCGTCGTGCTGCCGATCGGCGAGTAGGTCGCAGCAGCAACGCGATCGCGAGCAGCAGGAGCGGAGCCGCGTTCCCGCCGGCAATCGAGCAGCCGCCGTCGTCGTCGGTCGCGGCGCACGGGACGTAGCATTGGCAGCCCGTTCCGATGCTCAGGCACATTCCTCCGGCGCACGCGCCGTCGCACGTGTCACCGAAGCTACCGGGCGCGAGCCCGCGCAATCCGCATCCCCTGCCACCGGCCGGGTTCGCCACGCAGCCCATTCCGAGCGGGCAGTCCGCGTCGCCCTCGCAGGACGCCGCGCAGAAGTCCGCGCTCGTATCGAGCTCGGGACGCGCCGCCGGCGATGCGGTGGTGCTCGCCTGGATGAACGGCGCGTACGCATCGACGCGCGTGTTGGTTCCCGAGACCTTGCACTGCGCGTCTCCGAACGAGGTGATACCGGCGAGCTCCTCGATCGCGTTGCGCGTGATGAATACGGGCCCGCCACTGTCGCCTTCGCAGCTCATCGCGGGCGCGGCGCCGATCACGAAGTCGCGCGCGTTGACGGTGGTGATCGAGGCCGTACCGGTTCGCTTGATGTCGACCGCGCCGAGCTCGTCGGCGCCGAAACCCACGATCCGTACCGGGGTGCCGACGTCGGCCGCGCTCAGTTCGCTCGTGCGCACGGCGACGGGCGGGATCGCCGGCGCGGGCTGAGCGAGGACCACGACCCCGATATCGTTCGCGGGGGCCGCGTAGTCGGGATGTACGATCGTGCGATCGACGGCGATCAACGTGCCGGTCCCGCTCGCCACGTCGCTACCGAACAGCACCTGGAGGTCGGCCGCGGGTAGGGCGGCCACGCAGTGCGCGGCGGTCAGCACGACGTTCGGTGCGATCAGCGTGCCGGTGCACAGGGTGCGCGGTGCCTGGCCGCAGGCGATCGGTGCGCCCACGATCGCGACGGTCGCGGGATCCGCCGCATCCACCGCTCCCATCGTCACCGCGGCGCTGGAGCTCGCGGTCGGCGCCTCCGTCGTGCAGCTCCCGAGCAGCGCGAGCGCACAGACGGCGCGCAGGATCAGATACCGCTCTTGCAGTTCGAGCTCGCCGCGTAGTCGTCGATCGCGTACTCCCAGTCCTGCAGGCCGTAGTCGTGGAGCGCGCAGTCCTGCGAGTACACGCCGGTGCCCCAGCGGAACCAGTACGTGTTGTCCCAGCCGCAGCCAACGCCGCAGCGCCCCTCGCAGTTGCCACCCTGGCCGGTCCACGCGTACCACCACTGCCCAGTGTAGCTCTGATAGAGGTAGCTCGGCTGACGCGCGCAGGACAGCCTGCGAACATCGCGTGCGCTCTCGTACGAGTGGTTGGTCAGCTTCGCGTCGACCGGCGCGATCGCGAGGTGGCTCGCCATGCGGTCGAGCATGAACTCGGCCGGCGCGAGCTCGTCCTCCGAGCGCACGTCCTGGATGAACTGCTTGCCGAGTGCATCCACGAAGGCGAGCGTCAGCTCGTGGTCGGCCGCGGTCAGCTCGCCGGTCGCCGTCATGGTGCCGGTGCCGGCCGCCTGATCATTGAGGTACGTGACGCTCGCGCTCGCGAACTCGAAGCGCGACGTGACGGCGCCGTCCGCGATGCTCGAGAACGAGATCGCCCGATCACCGCTGCGGAACGTTCCTTCGATCATGCCCGTCGTGCGGGTCGTGATGTCGAGTCCTTCAGGGCCATCGATCGGCGGCGGTGACGCCTCCGTCGCGCAGCCGATCAATCCTGCCATCGCTACCGCCAGCATCGTCGAGGTGCGCATCGTGTCCCCCAGTAAGTTTGTGTATCGGGGGTAACAGCACGGCGCGAGCCAGATGCTAAGTGACTGGGATCATACGGCTCCGAGGTGCGACCTTGCGCAACGCCCGCGCAGGTCGTTGCGCGAGTTGCCCAACACTTGGGCAATCAGCGCGGGACGCGGACCAGCACCGCTCCGTCGTCGGTCTCGCCGAGCACGTCGATCCCCGTCGCGTTCCCCTGGACGAGCGTCGGGGTCACGGGCTTTGCCGTCGCGAAGAAGCGCGGCGCTTCGCCCTCGGTCCACACGCCGAGCACGGCGCCGCGCGTGCGGATCGCGTGGACCTTGCCGCCGGCGATCGTCGCGATGTTCGTCGATCTCATCGCGGTCAGATCCGCGGAGCGGCAGGTGTCGGTGCACACGCCGTAGTGCGTGGTGCCGTAGCGGTGGAGCAGAGCGGCCTCGGCCGAGCATCCGATCAGCTCGTGACCGGGAAGTAGGTGAGGCGTGGCGCCGGAGGCGTCGAACGCGACGAGCTGCTCGCTGCTCGCGAGCCAGCCCTTCGCGGCGGTCATGCAGGCCTGCTCGGCGAATCCGGTGCCGAGCTCGACGACCTTCGGCACCGCGCCATCGGTGGCGATCAGGCCGCGCAGCGGACCGCCCTGCGTGGGCGATGACCACGCGACCAGACCGCGCCCGGCCGGATCGATCGCGAACGCGAGGCGACCGACCTCGAGCGGCGGATCGGGCACGAACGCCGCACCCGTGGAGCGCGCGATCACGAGGTGGTTACTCGCCGCGTAGGCGACGAACCCATTCGTCACGGTGCCGACGTCCACGAGCACGCGCGCGCCCATCTGGACCGGCAGCGAGGTCATCGCGCCGAACGCGCCGGCGTTGTCGATCGGGCCGATCGCGACCTCCTCGCGCAGCCCGGCGGCACCCCAGGCGAGCTGCGGAACCGCGCGTAACGAGCCGGGCGGCAGCTTGCTGACCTTCGGAGCGGCGCCCGGCACCAGCGTGATCTGGACCTCGCCCTTGCCCTTCACGGAGCCGAACGCGAGCGTGCCGCCTGCGGACGGGATGAGCCACGCGGTCAGCGCCGCGACGCGATCCGGGCCGTCCGTGATCGGGAGGACTTGGGCGGCAGGCAGCGCGGTGGTCGACGTGCCAACGAACGGCTCCATGCCCGCGGCGGTGCGCAGGTCGGCGCGCGCGGCCTCGAGCTCGTCGAGAGCGGCGGGGAGCGGAGAGCTCGCGCCGCGGCGGTCGACGCTATCGTCCTCGGGAGGGACGTGAGAGGCGAACGCGTTCGCGACACGCGAGGCCGCGCGGTCCACCGTCATCCACGCGTGCTCGACCTTCAGGATGCCGGTGTCCTCGGCCACGCCGCGCGAGATCTTGCCGACCAGCTTGGTGCAGCTTCCGCGATCCCACACGTCGGGTGCGAGCTCGCGCACCGCGAGCGCCTCGCCGGGCTTCGCCGAGGCGGGCGTGGCGCCGAACAGACAGATATGCACGGCGCCGAGCCGCTGCTCCCACGCCTCGATCTCGCGCTGCGCATTCGCGCGGTCTTCCTTCGGCTGGTGCACCTTGAAGAAGTAGTAGAGGCCACCACCGGCGAGCGCGATCGCCGCACCGAAGATCACGACGACGCGGCTCTTGTCGCTCATGCTGTCGCTCCTCCTCTCGCTCCTCCCCTCCATCTATAGCAGATGGCATAGTGCGCCGATGAGCGACATCCGACGTGATGCCTTCATCGGCGGCCGCTGGGTCGCCGGCACGAAGCGATTCGCGGTGACCGATCCGTTCGACGATTCAGTGATCGCCGAGGTCACCGAGGCCGACGAGCCCATGGTCGATGCGGCGGTCGCGGCGGCGGTCACCGCGTTTCCCGGTTGGAAGCGGACCACCGGCCCCGCGCGCGGAGCGCTGCTTCGCAAGCTAGGCGATCGCATGCTCGCCGACGAGCAGCGGCTCGCGGAGCTGTGCACGCGCGAGAACGGCAAGCCGACCAAGGAGTCGCTCGCCGAGGTCCGCTACGCGGCGAGCTTCCTCGCGTGGTTCGGTGGCGAGGCCGAGCGCACCTACGGCGAGACCATCCCGGCGAGCCACCCCGAGCAACGACTCGTGGCGGTCCGCGAGCCGGTCGGGCCGGTCGCGGTGATCACGCCGTGGAACTTTCCGTACGCGATGCTGACGCGCAAGCTCGGCGCCGCGCTCGCCGCCGGTTGCACCGTGGTGGCGAAGCCAGCGGAGCTGACGCCGCTCGGCACGCTCGCGATCGCGGAGCTGTGCGAGGCGGTGGGACTCCCGGCCGGGGTGTTCAACGTGGTGCCGACCACGCGTGCGAAGGAGGTCGGGGGGCACCTGCTCGCGCATCCATCGATCCGGAAGATCAGCTTCACCGGCTCGACGGCGGTGGGCCAGCTGATCGCGAAGAACGCGACCGATGATCTCAAGCGCGTTTCGCTCGAGCTCGGCGGCAACGGTCCGTTCGTGGTCCTCGCCGATGCGGACCTCGATGTCGCCGTCGCCGGCGCGCTGGTCGCGAAGTTCCGCAACTCGGGACAGACCTGCGTGGCGGCGAACCGGTTCATCCTCGAGGCCCCGATCGCCGAGGCGTTCACGCAGAAGCTGATCGCGGCCGTGGACAAGCTCGTCGTTGGGCGCGGCAGCGAGGCCGGCACCGACATCGGCCCCGTGATCGATGACCGCGCGGTCGCGAAGATCCGCGGCCTCGTCGAGGACGCGATCGCGCGCGGCGCGAAGCTTCTCCGCGGCAGCGTGCCCGAGGGCTCGCGGTTGATCCGGCCGATCGTGCTCTCGGGCATCACCGCCGAGATGGCGCTGTGGACCACCGAGGTGTTCGGCCCGGTGATCGGTCTGCGCACCGCGGCGACCGAGGCCGATGCGATCGTGCAGGCGAACGATACCGACGCCGGACTGATCGCGTACGTGTTCACGCGCGATGGCGCGCGACAGCAGCGCATGGCCGAGGCGATCGAAGCCGGCATGATCGGCGTCAACGAAGGCCTCGTGTCCACCGCGCAGGCGCCGTTCGGCGGAATCAAGCACTCGGGCATCGGCCGCGAGGGCTCGCGCCACGGCCTCGATGACTACACGAACTGGAAGTACATCGCGACGCGTATCGGCTAAGGTCGCGCCAATGATCGAAGGACCCCGTCTCAACCGAGCCGCGCGCGACCCGGCGGCTCCGCTCAAGGGTGCGCACGTCGTCGTCGGAGTCACCGGTGGCATCGCCGCATACAAGGCCGCCGAGCTCGTGCGCCTGCTCGACAAGGCCGGAGCGAAGGTCGACGTCGCGATGACGTCGCGCGCGCAGAAGTTCGTCGGTCCGATGACGTTCCAGGCGCTCACCCGCCGGCCGGTATTCACCGATCTCTGGAGCCTCTCCGAAGAGGCCCAGATCGGCCACATCCAGCTCGCCGACTCCGCGGACCTCGTGATCATCGCGCCCGCGACCGCGAACGCGATCGCGCGTCTCGCCGCGGGCCAGGCCGACGATCCGGTCGCCGCGATCGCGCTCGCCACGCGCGCGCCGGTGCTGCTCGCGCCGTCGATGAACGTCAACATGTGGAGCCACCCGCTCACCGAGGCGAACGTGCTCCGGCTGATCGATGTCGCCGGCTATCACGTCGTTGGACCCGGCGATGGCTTCCTCGCGTGCCGCTGGACCGGCCCCGGCCGCCTCGCGGAGCCGGCCGATATCGTCGAGGCCGCGGCGCACGTGCTGTCGTCGCAGGATCTCGCCGGCGTGCGCGTCGTCGTCACCGCGGGCCCGACCTACGAGGCGATCGATCCGGTCCGCTTCGTCGGCAACCGCAGCTCCGGCAAGATGGGCGTCGCGATCGCCGCCGCCGCGCAGCGCCGCGGTGCGCGCGTGACCCTCGTGCTCGGCCCGAGCTCGATCTCGCCGCCGGTCGGCGTCACCACGATGAGCGTCGAGAACGCCGCGCAGCTGCAGTGGGCGCTCGGCGATGCGGTGAAGGACGCGGACGTGGTCGTGATGACCGCGGCCGTCGCCGACTTCCGACCGGCGACCGAGGCGAAGCAGAAGCTCAAGCGCGGCGCGATGGGGCCGCACGCCACCATCGAGCTCGTGCAGAACCCCGACCTCCTCGCCGAGCTCGGAAAGGCGCGCGGCACGCGCAAGACCCCGCTCCTCGTCGGCTTCGCGGCCGAGACCGAGGACGTGATCGGCAACGCCGAGAAGAAGCTGGTCTCCAAGAAGGTCGATCTCGTGGTCGCCAACGACGTCAGCGAGCCAGGCTCCGGCTTCGCGGTGGACACCAATCGGGTGACCCTCGTCGATACGAGCGGCGCGATCGAGGTCCCGGCCGGGACGAAGTCCGAGGTCGCGCACCGGATCATGGATCACGTGGTCGCGATGCGCGCCGCCGCCGCCGCCGCCCCTGCGCGTGCTGCGAAGAAGCCGCGCGCAAAGCGCCGCTGACGCGCTGCTGTGTCGTGCGCTGCGCTGTCCGGACTCCGCAGAACGGACTACTGCGTCGGGAAGCCGCGCTTCTCGAGCAGCGCCTTCACATCCGGATCGCGGCCGCGGAACTGCCGATAGGCCTCGCTGCGGTCGGTCGTGTTGCCCGGCGCGAGGATGTACGTCCGCATCTTGGCGGCGGTCGCCTTGTCGAACACGTCGCCCGCCTCCTGGAACGCCTTGCGCGTGTCGGCGTCCATCACCTCGGACCACAGGTAGCTGTAGTAGCCCGCGGAGTACGCGTCGCTCGTGAACAGGTGGTTGAACTGCGGCAGCCGGTGCCGCATCGCGACCTCCTTCGGCGCGCCGAGCTTCGTCATCATCTCGCGCTCGAACGCGTCGGGATCGATGTTCTTCGCCGTGCTCGTGTGCAGCGCCATGTCGACGATCGCCGACGACAAGTACTCGACCGTCGCGTAGCCCTGGTTGAACTTCTTCGCGGCGAGGGCCTTGTCGAGCAGCGCCTGCGGCATCTTCGCCTTGGTCTGGTAGTGCAGGGCGAAGCGGTCGAGGATCGGTCGCGTCATCACCCACATCTCGTGGACCTGCGACGGGTACTCGACGTAGTCACGCGGGGTGCTGCGGAGGCCCGGGTAGTGTGCCTCCGAGAGCAGGCCGTGCAGCGCGTGGCCGAACTCGTGGAACAGGGTCTGCGCATCGTCGAGCGAGATCAGGACCGGATCGCCGGGGGCGCCGTGCACGAAGTTGTTGTTGTTCGACGTGATCGCCGTCTGGATCTTGCCGGTGAACGTCTCGTGGCCCTGGTAGCCCTGCGCCCACGCGCCCGAGCGCTTGTTCGGGCGCGCGAAGTAGTCGCCGTAGAACAGGCCGCGGTACTGGCCCGTCGCCTTGTCCTTGACTTCCCAGACGCGGACGTCGGCGTGGAACGTGGGGACCTTGCCGGTGATCTCGGTGAAGGACAGGCCGTAGAGCTGCTCGGCCATGTAGAACGCGCCGGCGATCATGTTGTTCAGCTCGAAGTACGGCTTCAGCTGGTCCTGGTCGAGCGCGTACTTCTGCTTGCGGACCTTCTCCGCGAAATACAGGTAGTCCCACGGCTCGATCGTGCCGCTCCACCCTTTGGTCTTGCCGGCGATCTTCTGCATGTCGGCGACCTCCTCCTTGACGCGCGCGACGGCGGCCGGCCACACGCGCTCCATCAGCGCCTGCGCCTTGGCGGGATCGACGGCCATCGTGTTCGACATCCGCCAGTGCGCGTGGCTCGGATAGCCGAGCAGGGCGGCACGCTCGCCGCGTAGCGCGACGATCCTCGCGATCGTCGCGTTGGTGTCGTTCGCGTTGCCGTTATCGCCGCGGTTCTTGAACGCCTTCCACATCTTCTCGCGCAGGTCGCGGCGCGTGGAGGACGCGAGGAACGGATCCACGCTCGACCGCGTGTTGACCACGAGCCAGGTG
>JBBRED010000031.1:0-39556 GCA_038203335.1 Haliangiales bacterium
GTTGAGGTCGAAGTGCAGCGTCTGGTAACCGCTCAGCGTCCGGTCCACCGCGATGGTCTGGTACGTGTTGTCAGAGAACTCGACCATCACCTTCTGCACGTACGTACGGCCACCGTCCGCCGCGATCTCGATCGCGTTGAAACCAAAGCGGTCCGGGCCGACGGTGACGTCCTTGCGGTACTCCGTGCTGCCGAACGAGAGGTCGTCCGCGACGAACATGCGCGGCTGAAACTGACGGTCCTCATCGCGGTAGTTCCAGCTCGTCTGCGTGCTCCAGCGATTGACCACGGGCGCCGGGATCGGGGCCGGCTGCGTGCGGTGATCGCGAACCGTCGGCTGCGAGCGAGTGCCGAAGTTCCAGGATAGCGACGCCTGCGCAGAGGCAGACACGCGGGTAGTGACGGGGTTCGCCATCGCGGCGGTCGACGAGCCAACAATCGCGAGGGTAGTGATGAGCGCCTTGATGTTCATGTGCATTCTCCTTCAAGGAAGCCCAACAAGCTTCCGAGCTGGAGATACTGCAGGGTCGGGGCCACAACCTAAGATGCTGATCCTGCTGGCCTAACTTCGGGAGTTAGCGGCGATTCCCGCAGTGAACTGCGGAATCCGCAGCCCCTCTCCTGCAGCGTGCTCGCGGTACGGCCAGCCGTGTAGGATGCCCCCGCCGTGAACGCTAACCAGCCGGCGAACATCCAGTGACTCGAGTGATCAGCAAGACGCGACTCAAGGGCGGCTCGCTCAGCGGCACCTACCACTGCGTGGCCGAGGACCGTGGTTCGTTTGTCCGCAAGGAGGTCTCGCTCCGGGTCAACCGCGAGTACGGCTTCCAGCGTTGGTACTCGCAGCTCAAGCGCATGCAGCGCTACTCGGTGCTGTTTCCCGGCGTGTTCCCTCGCATCCTGACGTACGGGCGAGATGGCGAGATGGCGTACTTCGACATGGAGTACATCCCCGACACCGTCACGGTGCACGAGTTCCTGATGACGTGTACGGACACGGCCGCGATTGACGCGATGTTCAAACAGCTGATCGCGGTCACGGACGTCATGTACAAGACGGAGATCCCGTCGACGGCCGCCCCGATCGAGCTCTACATCTACGAGGAGATCGAGCAGAAGATGCTCGCGTGCGCGGACAACCCGCGCTTCCAGGAGATCTCGCGGCATCCGACGATCGTGTTCAACGGGCGCTCTGTTCCGGGACTCGCGTCACAGTTGCCCGCGATCGTGAAGCTCGCGCGAGCGACGTATCAGAAGACCACGGAGACGTTCTCTCACGGCAACCTGACGCTCGAGAACATCCTCTACCAGCCCGCGACGAATACGATCACGCTGATCGATCCGTACGAGGAGAACGTCGTCGACTCCACGCTGGCCGATTACTCGCAGGTTCTGCAGTCGTGCAACAGCCACTACGAGATCTACAACGCGCTCTCGCCCGTGCTCGACGGCAACCGGATCGATCTGGTCGCGCCACCGAACGTCGGGCTCGACTACTTCCGGACCAAGTTCTTCGAGCTGCTCCACGCGCGCTACAACACGAACGACCTCACGCTGATCGGCCTGCTCGAGGTCTCCCAGTACGCGCGAATGCTCCCCTTCAAGATGGCAATCGACGAGGACAAGATGGTGTTCTTCTACGGCCTCGGTTCCTACCTGTTCGAACGGTTGTGCAATGAGCGCTGATACCATCCCGAGCGAGTGGGTCATGGAGACCACGCTCCCGATCCGGTTCCGGATCAAGAACTCTCCTGGCCTGCTCGCGCCATCGAATCGAGACCTGCTCGAATTCGGATCTCAGGATGCGTCCGCCCGGCGCTTCGTCGTCATCGACCGCAACATCTGCCAGTACTACCTCCCGCAGGTGGTCGAGTACTTCAAGGCGAACGCGATCGAGGCCCACATCCTCGCGATCGACGCGACGGAGAACGACAAGAACCTCGAGTCGTTGCTCACGATCCTTCGCGAGATGGAGAAGTTCGGCGTGGTCCGGCGTGACGAACCGCTGATCGCGATCGGCGGCGGCGTTCTCCTCGACATCTGCGGCATGGCCGCCGGCATGTATCGCCGTGGCGTTCCGTACATCCGTGTTCCCACCACGCTCGTCGGTCTGGTCGACGCGAGCGTCGGCGCCAAGACGGGCATCAACTTCGAGACCCGACGAAACCGCCTCGGTAGCTACTACCCGCCGATCGCCGCGTACCTCGACAAGGCCTTCCTCGCGACGCTCGCGCCGATCGAGATCAGCTCGGGCCTCGGCGAGATCTTGAAGATGGCGGTGATCAAGGATGCGCGTCTGTTCGACATCCTCGACAAGTCCGGCCGTGCGCTGCTCGATGGCCGATTCGAGAACTGCGAGCACGCCGACGAGGTCATCAACCGCGCCGTCGTCGGGATGAAGGTCGAGCTCGAGAACAATCTTTGGGAGAAGGATCTGAAGCGCGTGGTCGACTTCGGCCACTCGTTCAGTCCGATCATCGAGATGCGATCGATCACGGAGAAGGGTCAGGTTCCGTTGACGCACGGACAGGCCGTCGCGATCGACGTGCTGTTCTCGTGCGTGCTCTCTCACCGCCGAGGGATGCTCCCGCGCGCTGACCTCGAGCGCGTCGCGACGGTCGCGAGCAACATGATGCTCCCCACGAATCACGTGCTGTTCAACAACGCACTGATCATCCTCGAGGCGCTGAAGGATACGATGAAGCACCGGAACGGAGATCAGCATCTTCCGTTCCCGGTGCGCATCGGCGAGCCGACGTTCGTCAACGACGTCACGTATGACGAGATCCGCGAGGCAATTCCCACGCTGATCGAGCTGGACCGCAGCATGCGGGCACGCGCCGCGTGAAGGTCGCCGTCGTCACCGGAGCCACCAGCGGCGTCGGCCTCGCGACGTCGAGGCGATTGATCGCGCGTGGATGGAGCGTCGTCGGGATCGCGCGCGACGCTACTCGACTGGCTGCCGTCGCCACGGAGCTGGGGGCTCGATTTACTCACGAGGCCGCAGATCTCCAGCAGGCGACCGCGGTCGACGCAGCGTTTGCGCGGATCGCCGCGCGCCATGCGAGCATCCACGCTCTCGTCAACAATGCCGCGGTGTTCTGGCTGAAGCCGTTCACCGAGTGGAGCGACGACGAGATCAACGCCGCGATCGACACGAACCTCAAAGGTGCGATGTTCTGCACGCGAGCGGCGCTCCGATCGATGGCCGGCGGGAGCCGGATCATCAACATCGGTTCGGTCGCCGGTACGCACGGCATTCCCGGGCAGGCCGTCTATTGCGCCAGCAAGTTCGGGCTCGAGGGATTCTCCGATGCTCTCGCTCAGGAGCTCCGGCCGCGGAACATCTTCGTCACGGTTCTCGCTCCGGGCGGGATCGACACGCCGCTCTGGGATCCCGCGACGAATCCGTACCCCGGAGAGCCGGGAAAGATCCTCGAGCCTGACGATGTCGCCGGGCTGGTCGAGTACGTCGCCGAGCTACCCGCGCACGTCATTCTGAAGCGCGCCGTTCTGTTCCCTTCCAACGAGTGGCACTAGAGGAACGATCATGATCTTGATTCTCACGATGGCGGGCCTCTACCGTCGGTTCGTCGACGAGGGCCACAAGCTCCCGAAGTACCTGCTGCCCTGGGGCGACAAGACCGTCCTGTCCGCGATCCTCGCGGAGCTTCAGAAGGATCGCGGCTACTCGAGCGTGTGGCTGATCGCAAATCATCGCGACGAGAAGTACATGCCTCACGTGAAGGCGATCATGCGGCACCACGAGATCCCGGTGGAGCAGCTGATCCTGACGCACGACACGAAGGGCCAGGCGGCGACCGCGATGCTCGGCGTGGATGCCCTCGAGGAAGCCAACGTCGATCCATCGTTGCCTGTCGTGTTCCACAACATCGACACCATCCTCTACAACCGCAAGGCGAGCGAGGCGAAGGCCGTGCTCGCGCAGAACGATGGCTTCATCGACGTGTTCACGTCGCACAACGCCGGCTACAGCTACGTGCTGATCGACGACAAGCGCCGCGTGCGAGAGATCGCCGAGAAGATCGTGGTGTCCGATCTCGCGACGTCGGGCCTCTACGGCTTCAAGACCGCGGACACGTTCCGCCGTCACTACAACGTCGACGAGGATCTCTACATCAGCTCGGTCTACAAGCGCATGCTGACCGCCGGCTGCACGATCATCTCGGGCGAGAAGCACCGAGAGAGCGACACGATCGTGCTGGGAACTCCCGTCGAGTACATGAACGCCGCGCTCGTCTCGCTGTGATCACGCGGCGGTCTGCAGCACCACGCAGGTCGCCGAGAACGGCTTGAACAGCCAGCGCAGGCGATCGCGCTGCGATCGTCCCGCGTCTCCCCACGGCCTCAGTGCTCCGAGAAGCTTGCGCACCGCACGTGGTCCCTGCGCGACGAGCTCCGCTCCGTAGGTGACGTCCTCGACGATCTCTCCCGAGACCACGCGCGTGTTCGGAAACAGATTCGCCAGCTCCGTGGGCGTCGGGCGGAATCCGGTGTCGATGGGATCCGCGTGATACGGGTACGAATGAGGAACCGTGACGAACAGGTAGCCCCCGGGTTCGACGATGGCGATCATCGCCTGCGCGATCGTCGCGGGTTCGCGGACGTGCTCGAGCAGGTTACTGCTCAACGCTGACCGCGGTCGGCGCTCTTTCAGACGCTGCTGGATCGCCGGATCGAGAAGATCGCCGGCGATATCGACGCCCGGATCCTCCTTGAGATCGGCGTGGATCACCGTGGCACCCGCTTTCCGCAGTGGCGCGAAGATCTCGCGATCGATATGCGGCTGCTTGATCGTGCGGAATTCGCTCGTCGACGAGCCGAGATTCACGAGCGGGGAGACCTGGTCGGGCGTGAGAGCGGCGAGTTGCCGCGAGATCCAGCGTGCTTCGGTTTCGCGCATAGCTTGTTCAACTCCGCCGCTCGGCGACCGCCGAAAACAGGTGCTCGTACTGACCCAGGATCCGCGAGGCGGCGAAGCGCTCGCGGCATGCGGAAATGATCCGAGCGCGATCGTATGGAAGCTCGGAGATCGCGCGCACCATCGCGGCGGCCATCGCTCGCGAGGTGATCTCCGGAGCGAGCTGACCGTTGACCCCGGGCATCACGATCTCGCGATTCGCGCCCGGGCAGTCGGTGAGGACGACCGGGGTCCCACAGGCGAGGGCCTCGAGCGCGGCATTCGGGAAGCCCTCGTACCGCGAGGCCAGCACGAACAGATCCGCGGCCTGGACCATCGGAATCGGCTCTGACGCGAAGCCGGTGAACGTCACCGCCGTCGCGAGACCGAGGCTACGTGCCTGTGCCTCGAGGTTGCTCCGATCGGGCCCATCACCAAGCACCGTCAAGTGCGCACCGGGATGCGTGGTGCGTAGCTGCGCGAACGCCGGCAGGAGAATATCGAAGCCCTTCTGCGGCGCGAGGCGACCGACACTGACCAGCGCCGGTGAGCCGGGAAGCTGCGGCCGAGTGAGCGACGACGACCGCTCGATCGCTTCGATGTTGACCGGGTTGTTGATGACGTGGAGATCCGCACGATCTCCGAGCTGCGCGCGCAGATCCGTGCGCATCGCTTCGCTCTGACACACCACCGCGTCGGCTCGTCGCAGCGCAGCCATCGCGATCTGACGCGACAGCCGATGCTTCAGGGGCGACTTCTTGATCAACACCGCGAAGTCCGCACTCAGATCGTTCGCCTGTCGAAGGATCAGCCGGGTCTCCTTCGGAAACGCGGACGCCGCCATCCCGAGCGTCAGCGTCATGCGCAGCGTCGCGAACACGATCGCCGGAGCGGTCTGCCGCACGAAGCGCAGCGCCTGGAACACGGGGTAGCGCCCGAGCCACGACGGCGCTCGCGGCAGCACGTGGACTTGAATGTCGGCGGGGAGCCGCGACCGGTAATAGCCCTCGGGCTCGCTGACGAGCAGGCTCGGAGCGAACTTCGTGCGGTCGAGCCCGACGAGGAGCTCGTACATCACACGATCGGGGCCGCCGTGATCGAGCGCCGGAATGGCGAACACGATCGGGAGCGGCGCGGTGGGTTGAGCTGTCCCCGCCATCTCAGGGAGTTGGACCGCTCTCGCGGGCCTTCCATCGCGCTTCCGCTCGCGCCCGCATTACCCGCGCCAGGCTCGTACCGACAGGCCCCAGCGCGATCAAACCACGCAGCAGCCACACCTTGGGATTCTTGCGGACGTGATCGGGATACGCGGCGAGCCCGAACTGGACCGCCCGCCACGCGGACCGCCGACGTCCCTCGGAGACCGAGACCAGGCCGCGCAGCGCGACATCCTGCTCGACGAACGCGTTCGCGAGCGCATCGCGATCGAGACCCGATTTCTTCAGGACCTCTTCGGAGAGATTGAACGTGGAGATGTACTGATCCGTGAGGTGCTTGAGTGCACCCGAGCGCTGCTCCTGCGGCCCCTGCCCACCTGCGTGCACGCGGTACTCGAACAGCTGGTGATCGATCACGTACGCCATGTCCGCGACCGAAAGCAGCTTCCACAGAAACCACTTGTCGGGATTGATCAGCCGCCCGCCCGAGTACCCGCCGACGGCGTCGTGCAGGCTGCGTGGATAGCAGGTGGTCGCGAACGGTAGTGGCGTTCGCAATAGCTCAAGTGACCTCCGCAGGAGCTGCCCGGCGGGCAGCGATCGCACCGGGAGACCGACGGCAGCGGTGAGCGCCGCATCGATCGGCGCGTCGCGCCAGAGCTTCGCGTCGGGCGGCATCTCTCCCGTGACCTTGCCGTCGGAGTCGATGATCGTCGTGGACGCTCCCCAGATCGCGCGCTCCGCCGCATCGCCCAGCGCCGCCGCCAGGCGGTCGTACGCGGTGAGCGCGCCGGGCTTCATACGATCGTCCGAGGACAGCAGCAGCATCCGGCGGCCGGTCGCCATCGCGGCGGCCCGCTCGAGATTCGCGGAGAACCCGACGTTGCACGGGTTGACCGCCAGGCGAACGCGCGGATCGTGGAAGCCGCGGACGACCTCGACCGAGGTGTCCGTGCTCGCATTGTCGCTGATCACGATCTCGACGTCGGGAGGCGCCTGCTCCAGGACACTCTCGATCGTCGAGCCGATGTAGCGCCCGTAGTTAAAGTTCGGAATCAGCACGGACAGAGCGATAGCGGAGCTCGGGATCATGGCGGTACCGGAACGGGTTGAGGGCGAAACGACATGCGCGAACGGGGCTTGAAGGTCGGGCGCGATGGCGACTTGAGGGCAACAAACACCGCCAGGAGGATCCAGAAGGTGCTGAAGCGCAGCCCCTGATGGCCAAGCGCGTAGATGAGCGGCGGCACGAGAATCAAGGACAGGCGAGTGGGTGCGCCCCGGAGGACGCGGACCATGAACGCGAAGAACAGCGCGAAGCCGAGCACCCCGTACCCGAACATCAGAGTTCCCACGGACGAGTGGATCTCCGCACGCCCGATGCGCGTACTCTCGGCGAACCTCGACTTCGCCTGCTCGCCGGCTCCGAACAGCAAGTACTCCTTGTTCGCGAGGATGCGGTCGTAGCCGCGTTGCTCGAAGAATCCGACCGTCTCTTGTCCCTGCTTTTCCGAGACGCGTTGCTCCATCGAATCGATCGCGTCGGCGACGGGACCTCCGACGAGAAACAGCAGACCCGCCACGACGGTCGCCATGATGATCACGCGCGGATTCGAAAACACGAGCAGGATCACCAGCACGGCGATCCCGGAGACGGCGGACCGCGAGGCCGAGATCACGGCGAGGTAGCCGCAACCGGTCAGCCCGATGCTCGTACGCAACACACTCGACCCGAGCCTGCGCTGGAGCACCGACAGGATACAGGCGACGAGTAGCGCGTAGTAGCCGAGCTGATTCGGGTTATCGAAGAACAGCGTGTTGCGATGAGTGTGACCGCGGTAGAAGAAGGAAACGCCGATCTGGAGGAACACGGCGGCATAAAGAGCGAGCTCCGTCAGCCGCAGGAAGTCATCGCCGTGACGCCGGTACAGGATCGAGACGGCGAGGAAGACAAGGCCGTTGTAGACATAGTAGACCGGGTACAAGGCATCGAAAATCGTGGTGTCGAGTATCAACATCCACACCGCATTGATGAGCACGACCCAGCCCGTGAACATCATGAGCGCACGAAACGCTACGAGCGCGTTCTTCTCGAGCTTGCCGTCCCAGGTCGAGAACACGATGGGCAACAGCAGGAACATCAGCGCATCGGCGGGCTTGGGCAGTCCTCCGCGAGACACGTAGATCGGCAGCGTCAGCAGAAACACCGCCCAGAGCGCGAGGCTCGGTCGTCGCAGGATACGGCGAAGCCACGATTGGCGAGGGGGGGGGGCAGGCATGAGCTGACCGTAGGGCTCTCGTCCGTACCATGCCCTGCACTCCGCGCGCAGCAACTTCCGCCACACAGAAACCATTTGTAATTACCGATGCTTGTGGTCGGCTGCACGTCGTTGTATGACGCCCAAACAGCCCGTGACTGACCCCGTAAGTGCGGCGCCCGACGCCGAGCGCGTCGCCGACCGCACACGGCGCGGACTGTCGTGGAATCTGGTCGGCGCGATCTCGACCAACGCCACGCGGCTCATCGTGGTGGCAGTGCTCGGTCGCGCTCTGAGCTCCGATGCGTTCGGTGTGGTGGCGGCGGCGATCTCGATCAACGTGCTGTTCTACAGCGTCCGAGATCTCGGAGTCGGCCAGGCGGTCGTCCAGCAGAAGACGGTCGACGCCGGACATCTCGGCGTATCGTTTGCGATCTCGACGTATCTCGGAGTGGCATTCTCATTGATGCTCTTGTTCGCGGCGCCGCTGATCGCCGATCTCTACCGCATCCAGGATGCGGAAAATGTGATCCGCGCGATCGGCTTGTTGTTCGTCTTACGAGGTGTGGGCAACACGTCTCGCATGATGTGCCAGCGCGCGATGAACTTTCGCGTCATCGCGCTCGTGGATACCGGAGCGTTCATGGTCGGTTCGGCGACCAGCGTGGTGCTCGCGCTGCTCGGAGCCGGGCCGTGGTCGTTGATCGCCGGTTACCTGACCGAAGAGGCGCTCGGAACCACCGCATTCCTCTACTACAGCCCCCCGCCATTCACGCTGCGCGTGGATCGCTCCAAGCTCCGCGATCTGATGCGCTTCGGTACCGCGCAGACGATCAGCCAGATTGCCGCGACGCTCGCCACGTACGGCGACAACTTCGTCGTCGGCCACGCGCTCGGCGCGCGCATGCTCGGCTACTACACGCGCGCCTACGATCTCATTCGCTTTCCGTCGGCCGTATTCGACAACATCGTCGGCAACGTCCTGTTCCCCGCGTTCTCGCGGTTTCAGGATCACAGTGACAAGCTCGCGGTTAGCTTCCGGCGCGCGCTATTCGCCAACGCGACGATCCTGCTGCCCGCCAGCGCCGCGCTGTTCGTGGTCGCGCCCGAGGCGATCCGGTTGCTGATGGGTGCGAACTGGGATAGCGCCGTCGTTCCGTTCCGCATCCTGATCTTGACGATGATGATGCGCACCAGCGCAAAGCTCGGACAGATGATCTCGAGCGCGGCCGGCGGAATCCGGGGGGTCGCGATCGTCAACTGCCTTTACATGGTGTTCGTGATCGTCGGCGCGATGATCTCGATCCAGTGGGGGATCCCCGGGGTCGCGACCTCGACCGCACTCGCGATCGCCTTCGCATTCATGGCGTTTTCCTACCTGGGGAGCAGGATCTCGGCGCTGTCTGCACGGCAGCTGATCGGCGCGCACATCCCCGGCTTAGTGATCGCAGCGGCCGTGGGTGTGGTGAGCTGGGTGATCGCGGATCAGCTACGGTCGCGAGCCGCACCGAGCCCGGTCGTGTTCGCGTCCGTGGCGATCGGCTCGATCCTGCTGACACTGGCGATCACCGGCGTCCTGATCAAGAGCGCATGGGGTGACTTCGGCTGGTTGAAGACCGAGCTCGCGAGCGTGCGCGCACGTGTGAAGCGAAGTAGGCTCGCCGAATGATCGAGAAGGCCCTGAAACGCGTGGCCAAGCGCCTCGGCTACGACGTCTCCCGGTCTCGCGCAGACGTGACGCCACAGGATATGGGCACCGAGTTCGCAGCGCTCTACGAGCGGTACAAGGACTACTCGAAGACGTCGATCGAGCGGATGTACGCGCTGTACGAGGCGACGCGTTACGTGGTCCGCACGGGGGTGCCTGGAGATATCGTCGAATGCGGTGTGTGGCGCGGCGGCAGCAGCATGATCGCGGCAGGCACGTTGCTCGCGCTTGGCTCCGAGCGCCGCAAGATCTGGATGTACGACACGTACGAAGGGATGTCGGAGCCGACCGAGCACGACCGCGACAAGCATGGGCGCACCGCGGCCGATCTGATGCGCGCTGGAGAGAGCGACAAGGAGACGTCGGTGTGGTGTCTCGCCTCTCTCGAGGATGTCCGCGCGAACATGGAGCTCACCCGGTACCCCGCGGACCAGGTCACCTACGTGCAGGGCAAGGTCGAGGACACGATTCCTTCCACGGCGCCGTCGCAGATCGCGCTGCTCCGGCTCGACACCGACTTCTACGAGTCGACCCTCCACGAGCTCACGCATCTGTACCCACGCCTCGCCCCTGGCGCGGTGCTGATCATCGACGACTACGGTCACTGGGAAGGCGCGAGAAAGGCAACCGATCAGTACTTCGCAACGCTGCCTCGTCCGCCGCTGCTAAACCGGATCGATTACACGGGGCGGATCGCGATCGTCGGATGAGTGGTGCGGAACGGAAGCCCGAGCGGCTCGAAGCCCTCGATGCCTGGCGCGGCCTGTGCGCGCTCCTCGTGGCCCTCGAGCACTTCAATGTTCAGAACGTGCTCCACACGAACGAGCTGGTTCATCACTCGTACCGGTTCGTCGACTTCTTCTTCGTCCTGTCGGGATTCGTGATCTCGCACGCATACGCCGAGCGTCTCCACCGCGGCGGCAGCGAGACACGCGGCTTCCTGATCCGGCGAATCGGCCGTCTGTGGCCGCTCCACCTCGTGGTCCTGACGTCGTTCGTCCTCTTCGAAGTCGCGATCTTCGTTGCCTCCAAAGCGCACATCTCCGTAGGAAAGGCCGCGTTCACAGAACGAGACACGCTCGCAAGCCTTCCTGCAAATGTGTTCCTGGTCCAGGCATGGGGAATGCTCGACCACTCGACGTGGAACGTTCCTGCGTGGTCGATCAGCACCGAGATCCTCGCGTACACCGTGTTCGCGGTCCTGTGCGCGTGGGTGTCGCGGACCTGGCTCATCGTTCTCGCCGCGATCGTCTTGCTCGGATCCGTGGTGGTCATCGTGATGGTCGCACCTGCCGGCATGGCGTCGACCTACGACTGGGGTGTCTTCCGCTGCCTGTTCGGCTTCATGACCGGCGTGTTGACGCGCGAGCTCTGGCGACGCTGGCCGATCCGCGGTGGCACGATCGTCGAGGTCGCCGTCGTGATCGCCGTGTTCACCGCCGTGACACTCCTGCCACTCGACGAACCTGCGCTTCTCGTCACGCCGATCTTTGCGCTCGCCGTCTGGATCTTCGCATCGGAGGACGGAGCATTGTCGCGCATGATGAAACGCGGTGCACCGCAGGCGCTCGGCCGATGGTCGTACTCGATCTATATGGTCCACGCTCTGCTCGTGCTCGTCATCCTCGCGGTCGCGACGATCTCCACGAAGTACGGAGTCCACGTGTTCGCGCGCGTGAACGATATCGCCACCCTCGTCGGACCGGCGTGGCTGACGACCGCGATGACGGTCGCCTACCTCGCGGTGGTTCTCGTGATCGCGCGGTTCACGTATCTCCGCATCGAGCTGCCGGGCCAGCGCTTCTTCGCGCGGTTCGTCGGCAAGCCCACGACCTAAGCGCGGTCGAGCCCCGCGTCGAGCGCCCAGACGAGGAGCGCGAGCGGCGCGAGTGCGATCGCGACGACGACGACACCCGGCAACCATCCCCGATGCGCGACGAACGCGCACGGCAGCAACCACAACGCATTGATGGCGGCGACGCTCGCGGTCACACGTACATGGCTTCCCCAGCGCCGCGCGACGTGCTGATACGCATGGCTGCGATGCGCCTGCGTCGCACGCTGTCCTCGCGCCACGCGGCGGATCAACGTCACGGTTGCATCGACGCCGAACACGCCGATCAGGACGAACCAGGTCCAGTAGGTCGTCGTCCCCAGCGACACGCCGAGCACGGCCACGGCACCGAACATCAGACCGAGAAACCCACTCGCCACGTCTCCCATGAAGATTCGCGCGCGAGGAAAGTTCCAGGGAAGGAAGCCTGCGGCAGCAGCGCATACGATGAGACCGACGATGCCGGGCGGCGAGCCGGGTGACAGGACCCACGCGCCGATGCCGAGGAACATCGCCTGGCCTCCCGCGATCCCATCGATCCCGTCCATGAAGTTGTAGAGGTTGATCATCCAGACGAGGCCGATCCACTCGAGCGCGGTGAGCGCGATGCTTCCCACGAGTTCATCCGCCCCGCGCAGCCAGAACAGAACCCAGCCGGCAGCGATGAAGTGAACGAGCGCGCGGCTCGCTGCCGAAAGGCCTCGTCGATCATCCAATGCGCCGACGATCGCGACGAACGCGCCACCGCCGACGAGCGCGATATAGATCTGATACGGCAGCTCGTTCGTCGCGACCAGGATTGTCAGCGCAGCGAGTGTCGCCACCACGATCGCCAGCCCACCACCGCGGGGCGTGGGAACGACGTGAGAGCTGCGCTCGTTGGGTTGATCGAGCCGATCCGCACGGAGCGCGTACCGCCGCACGACTCCGGTCACGAGGAACGAGACGCCGAGGGTCGTTGCGATCAGCAGGAGAAGAGTCATCGGTGTCCTGCGGCGAGATACCACGCGGCCGTGGTCGCGAGACCCTCGTCCATCGCGATCGGCGGTGACCAGCCGAGTCGCTCACGCGCCTTGCGTGCATCGACGATGAGTGAACCGAACAGCCGGTCATACGTCTTACGCATGCCGAGCGCGCGCGCCGCAACCTCGACGAGCTTCGGTGGCACCGTGAACAGTCGCGACCGGCGATTCATCGTCGTAGCGAGCCCGCGGATCAACTGCGCCGTCGATCGATTGTCCGGATCGCTGATCACGAAGGTCTCGCCTGCCGCCGCCGGATGGGTCACGCACACGGCGAGAAACTGCGCGAGGTTCTCGACGTAGATAAGGCTCCGCGCATTTCGGGTACCACCAAGCGGAAGTGGCCATCCGCGATGGGCCCAGTCGAGCAGCTTGCGGAAGTTGCCCGGCGCGCCGGGCCCGTAGACGAGTGACGGGCGAACGATCACGAGCTCGAGCGTGGACGCCTTGGCGATGCGCGCGAGCGCGAGCTCTGCCGCAAGCTTCGAACGGCCGTAGGGGCTCGCGGGATCCGGAACATCTGTCTCGGAGTACGCGCGCTCGCGACCGTCGCCCAGCACTCCGATCGTGCTTACGAACACGAGCCGGCGAACGCCTCGCGCGGCTGCTTTCTCAGCGAGCGCCTCGGCTCCTTCCCGATTGACACGCAGATACTCCGCTTCGGGAGATGGAGAGTCGTCGCGAAGAACGTGCGCGCGCGCCGCGAGATGAATCACCGCGTCTATCCCGTCGAGGGCCGCATCCCATCGGGTCTGCGGGCCAAGTTCGCCGACGACGACTTCTTCATCGGCGAGATCGATCGCCGTTCCCCTGGTCCGCACGGCAGCTCGGACGCGATACCGCTGACCTCGCAACACGCCACACACCGAACGACCGATGAACCCGGTCGCCCCCGTAACCAGGATGGTGGTCATGAGGAGCTCGGAAGAACGCTCGAATACACGCGCATCGTGTTCTCGAGCATGCGCTCGAACGTGAACTCGGCGTCGTAACGAGCACGGCCGCGCTCGCCCATCTCGCGCCGCAGCTCCGGCGATGCGTTGAGCTCGGCGAGTCGCTCACCGAGCCGGGCGACATCGCCACGCGGGAACAAGAACCCCGTGACTCCGTCCTCTACGGACTCGGGCACGCCACCGACGCTCGAAGAGACGACCGGCAACCCCGCACGCATCGCCTCGAGGATGCTTCGCGGGAAGCCTTCCCAGTTCGAGACGAGGACGAACACGTCGGATGCGGCGAGCTGTTCCGGCACGTCTCTCCGAAGACCGAGAAACTCGATCGAGCCTGCGACGCCGATCTCGGCCGCGAGCGCCCGCGACTGCGGCATCAACGGTCCCTCGCCGAGGATGGTCAGGGTCCACGACTGCTTCGGAAGCGTTGCGAGGGCGCGGATCAGGGAGAGGTGATCCTTGGGCTCCTCGAATCGAGCGACGGTGATGAATCGCGTCGGAGATCCCGCGGGTCGTGCGGTCGCGCGAAGTGCACCGGCGATGTCGTGAACACCGTTGTGGACAGACACGATCTTGTCGGCCGGTGCGATCCGGTGAGTCAACGCGAGTCGACGATCGTAGTCGGAGACGGTGATGATCTTCGTCGCGAACCGAGCGGTGAGTCGCTCGAGCCCGATGTAGAACCGCCGCTGCATCGCCGGTCGACCTTCGGTGAACGACCAACCGTGCGCGGTGAACAGCGTGGGGATGCCGAACATTCGTCCCAGCGTGCGGCCGATCCAGCCCGCCTTCGCGGAGTGCGTCGAGATCAGATCTGGTTTGAACTCGCGCAGCCGTCGCCCGAGCTCCACCACTGCGGCGACATCCTTGCGGGGATGGATCGCGCGAACCATGTTGTTGATCGAGATGTACGGCACACCGCGATCACGGAGCTGATCGGTGAACGGACCTTCGCCACCGACCATCACGCGCACATCGTGATCGCGCATCATGCGCTGGGACATGTCGCGTACGTGGATGTGCGCGCCACCGATCGCATCCGAACGAGTGATGAGGTACGCGATCCGCACGAGGTCGGGATCCTAGCTCAGTTGCGCAGCGGAAGAACCGCGTTGACCGAGCCCGTCTCTTCGTGATTCTCGCTCGCACTCTCGGCCCGCCGGACGAAGGCGTACTCCGGGACAAGGTCACCGAGCGCTGCGCGAAGCTCGTCCGACATCGTGTCGTTCGCAAGCTTGAGGATCGATTCGATCCCGGTTGTCACCTTACCCCACTCGTGCGGCTTGATTCGGCCGGTGAATACCTTCGGATGCTTCGTGCGCTCGGCCTCTTCGGCCGCTGTCGACAGCTCCTCGAACAGCTTCTCTCCCGGACGAACTCCGCTGATCTGGATCTCGATGTCCTCTTCGGGACGCAGCCCCGACAGCGTGATCAGATCGCGAGCGAGATCCATGATCCGGACCGGCTCCCCCATGTCGAGGATGAAGATCTCTCCGCCGTGCCCCATTGCTCCGGCCTGAAGGACCAGCTGACTGGCTTCGGGGATCGTCATGAAGTACCGGCGCATCTCGGGGTGCGTGACCATCACCGGGCCGCCACGCGCGATCTGTTCCCGGAACAGCGGGATTACACTGCCCGACGAACCGAGGACGTTACCGAACCGAACGGCGACGAAGCGCGTCGACGAACGTTGCGATAGCGCCTGCAAATAGATCTCGGCGACGCGCTTCGTTGCGCCCATGACCGACGTGGGATTGACGGCCTTGTCGGTCGAGACAAGCACGAATCGTTGGACATTGAAGCGATCGGCGAGGTCGGCGACGACACGAGTCCCGCCGATGTTGTTCTTCACGGCCTCGCCCGGATTCCATTCCATCATCGGAACGTGCTTGTGAGCGGCGGCGTGAAACACGATCGCCGGTCGGCTCTGCTCGAACACGTGCGCCATGCGCTCCGGATCGCAGACATCCGCGATCCGCGGCTCGATCGGAACCTGAGGAAACGCCGCGGTCAGCTCGCGATGAATGTTGAACAGCGCGTTCTCGAACCGCTCGACGAGGATCAGCCGCTCCGGACCGAACCGGCAGATCTGTCGGCAGAGCTCTGAACCGATGCTGCCGCCAGCGCCTGTCACGAGCACCACGCAGCTACGGATGCTCGAGCTAACGACTTCCTCGTCCAGCTGCACCGGCTCGCGCCGCAGGAGATCCTCGATGGCCACTTCGCGAACCCGCGACAGGTTCACGCGCTGGCCCACGATCTCGTAGAGACCGGGGATGATCTTTGCCTCGAGTCCGGCGTCACGGCACAGCTCGGTGATGCGCCGGATCTGCTGGCCCGACGCGTTTGCGATCGTGATCAACGCGCGCTTCACATTGTAGCGTTCGGCGATCGCCCCGACTTGGCTGGTCATCCCCAGCACCTGCAGGCCGCCGATGCTGGTTCCACGCTTCGTGCGATCGTCGTCAAGGAAGCCCACGGCGCGGAGTCCGAGGTCGGGTCGGCTGGCGATCTCGCGGGCGACGAGCACGCCGGCTTCGCCCGCTCCAATCAACAGGACGCGATGGATATCGCCGTCCGTCGTTCGCTTGCTCCGCTCCTGAACCTCGCTTCGAAGACGCCAGCTCGCGCGCAATCCGACCAGGCCGAAGTAGACGAGGACGAAGTCCATTGCCAGAACGCTGAGCGGAATCATGCCGCCGCTGGTGACGGGGACCACGCGGAGCAGGCGGAACAGAACCATCGCCGCGGATGCGGCCGTGACGGACAGCAGGACCCACCCCGCGTCGCGCATGTTCAGGTAGCGCCACGACATGCGCGGGATTCCGAACAGCGTCAGGAACGCCAACTGGACGACGAGGACGAACGGCCAGTTCAAAAACAGGACGTCCAGATGCACGTCTGGAATCCGGAACTCGAACCGGAACAGGAACGCGAGCCAGTACGCTGCGGACAGCGCACCGAGGTCCAGGAAGAAGCGGAAACTGCGGAACAGGAAACGGGGCATTCGAGGTCGGTTGGGTTAGTTGTCGGATACTCCGAGTTCGTTCATCTCGGGCGGCGCAAACTAGCCGAAATCCGCACGCGCGTCGTCGGTAAAAAACGAAGTCTGGTCTATCAGTTAGGCCACCGTGATGACGCCCACTCGCTACCCTATAACGCCGTTGACTTTCGGACACTCGCCGCACCAAGGTAGGGGTCGCATGTTGGCAAGAACTGTCGTGAGATTTCTCGGTGTATTTGGCGTACTAGCGTTGCTGGCCGTCGGGGCGTGTGTCGGGAGCGAAGAGCTCGACAGCACCGAGCAGGCTGCGTTAACGCCACCTGCGCCAACCAACCTCGTCGCGACAGTCGTGTCGGGAACCCAGGTCGACCTGAGCTGGGACCCGGTCGCGAATGCCGACTACTACGTCATCACGAAGGGCACTGCCCCGGGCAACGAGACGACGTTCACGTCGTCGCCGGCAGCGAGTCCAACGTTCACCGATGATCACCTGACGCCGGCCACGCAATACTCGTGGCAAGTGAAGGTCGTCGTGCTCGGCGGAACGTCGGGCCCGTCGAACGAACAAGTTGTCACGACCACCGGCGGCCTCGCGGCCCCGACCAATGTCACCGCGACCGCGATCTCCACGTCGCGCATCACTGTCGATTTCACCCCAGCGTCGGGTGCCCTGAAGTACTACGTCTATCGGGCGCAGGGCGCCGGACCGTTCTCCTACGTCAGCACGGTCTCGTCTCCGGGAACGAGCTACCTCTCAACGGGCCTCGCGGCTGGAACGGCGTACTCGTTCAAGCTTCAATCGGTTAACAGTTCTGGTTTCGTCTCCGGTGACTCGAACATCGCAACCGCGACGACATTCGCGACTGCGATGCAGCTCCCGGCCCCCACGGGTGTCACCGCGACCGCGATCTCGTCCTCCCGAATCACCGTGAACTGGAACGCCGTCCCCGGCGCGGTCAAGTACTACGTGTTCCAGGCGCAGGGCGCAGGAGCATTCAGCTACGTCAGCTCCGTGGTCGCGCCGAGCACGACGTTCACCTCCACGGGCCTCGCGGCCAGCACGAGCTATTCGTATGTGATCGAGGCCGTTAACGCGGCCGATGTCGCTTCTCCGGATTCGGCCCCACCTGCAACCGCGACCACCTTCGCCATGGGCGTTGCGTTGCCCGCCCCGACGGGCGTGAACGCGACAGCGATCTCGACCTCACGCATCACGGTGACCTGGAACTCGGTCCCTGGTGCGGTCAAGTATTACGTGTTCCAGGCGCAGGGGGTTGGCCCGTCCAACTACGTGAGCACGGTCATCGCGCCGAGCGTGACCTACCTGGCAACAGGCCTGGCCGCTGCGACGACGTACTCGTACGTGATCCAGGCCGTCAATGCACTCGATCTCGCATCGCCGTCGTCGACTCCGCCGGCATCCGCCACGACGTTCTCGACGACGTTCGGCGCTCGGTACAAGTTCGACGACCAGATGGGAAACAAGGCCACGGACTCGGTCGGCGGTCACACCGGCACGTTGTTCGGCGCAGCCACGTTTGCGAACGCCACCAAGGCGCCGCTCTACGACGAGGACTTCCACAACGGGTCGTACCTCTCGATCCCAGGTAGCGCCGGCGATGCCGTTAGTGTTGTCGAGGACTCGATCTTCCAGCTCAGCGGCGATTTCGCGGTCAGCCTGTGGGCGCGCCTGCCCTCGGGTAGCAGCGGCACCATTCACCTCGCGGGCAAGCGCGCGGCGGGCTGTGGCGCGACTCAGTGGGATCTCTATCAGGATGGCACCGGCCTTCACCTCGCAAACGATACGACGAGCGTGGACTTCGGTCAGGGCCTCGCGGCCGCGACCTGGACGCAGGTTGGCATCTCGCACACCGGCACGACGGCAACGCTCTACATCAACGGCGCGCAGGTCGCCGCTGGCAACTACACCGTGGGGCCAACGCAATCGGTCCCGCTCCAGATCGGCAACGCAGGTGGCTGTGGCAATGGTGCTCCGCTCCTTCTGGATGAAGTACGGTTCTACTCGGCGGCGCTCACCGCCGGCGAGATGGCATCGCTCGGAACGCCGCCACCCGCACCTGCGAACATGATGGGCGTGGTTGTGTCTTCGACCCAGGTCGACCTGAGCTGGGATCCGGTTCCCGGCCCGGATCTCTACGTGATCTTTCGCGGCACCGCTTCGGGCAACGAGGCGCCCTACACCAGCCTGTCGCCGACGACGTTGAGCTTTCAGGAAGGGCACCTGGTCGCGGGCCAAACGACATCTTGGCAGGTTCGTGTATTTGCCCATGGTCTGATCTCTGTTGCCTCGAACGAAGTAGTGCTGACGACCAACGGTCTGCCACCGGCCCCGAGCGGCGTCACCGCAACACTCAATCCGAACGTCAACAACCGCATCGAGGTCAGCTGGTCCGCTGTCAGCGGCGCCCAGAAGTACTACATCCTGCGTTCGGTCAATGGCGGCGCATTCACGTACCTGACGACCGTCGTCGCGCCGGGAACCAGCTATTCAAACGCTGGTCTCGCGAGTGGAACGACGTACGCGTACGAGCTCGTCACGGTTGACACCGGCAATTCAGAGTCCGCGCCTTCGGCGCCAGCCTCTGCATCGACGCCGTAGCGGTTTGTCTAGACTCGCCCGGACAGGTTAGGCTGTCCGGGTGAGACTGCTTCTGGTGATCGGTGGGCTGGCGCTCCAGGCGTGCGGCTTTTCGGTCCCAGACGCACCGGGTGATGCGAAACCCGATGTGCCGCGCGACGTCCCTCCGGACGAGCCTGCGCCCGCCCGCGTGAAGCAGGGACTGATCGGACTGTGGACGTTCAACGATATGGCCGGTAGCCAGTTCGCCAACGACACCGCGGGAACCGGCGTCCCCGTACCGCTGGAAGTGATCACGACGAATGGCATCGCGTCTCCCACGTTTGCGGGCGGCTCGATCATCGCTGCGAGTCCCGTTCGTTTGATTTCGAATCTGAACAACCACCTCGCCTCGGACTGCGTGTCCGCAGGTGCCGTGTCTCTTGAGGCGTGGGTGAAGCCTGCCCTCGCAACCCAGGGAACAACTCCCGAGCCGACGTTCATCACCGGCCTTGCTGCCAGCGTCGATCTTCGCGATGTCGCCCTCATGCAGGCAGGCACGCACTGGCTCGCGCAGGTGCGGACGGCGGGGACTGACGGCAAACCGAATCTGATCTCGACCACGATCGCGACGACCTCCGCGTTCACCCATGTCGTCGTGGTCGCGAATGCTACGCAGCGCGTGATCTATGTCAATGGTGTGGCGGAGGCGAGCGGCCCGGCCGCACCGCTGATCGGCTGGGACACGACGTACGCGATGAGCCTGATGGACGAGTATCAGCACGCTCGACCGTGGACCGGAACGGTCGCGATCGTCGCGATGTACAATCGGGCACTCACGCTGCAGGAGGTTCAGCAGAACCTCGCCGCCGGCGCGACGGCACCGTAAGGCGACGGCGAGGTAGCGCGCGAGACTCCCCGCGTCGGTGTCCGCCCACAGCGTCCGTGCTAGGTTCGCGACAATGATTCGATCGCTGACGTTGGCTATCTCGACCTTGTTGCTGGCGGGTGCGTGCACCGTGCAAACCCGTCCCGGCGGCACCTACGCTGGCAATGAGCCTTCGCGGCGTCCCCCGCCGCCGCCACCCGACGATCGGCCGCCCCCGCCCGACGATCGTCCGCCGCCGCCGCCGAACGAGCCCCCACCGCCTCGCCCCGACGATCGCCCCCATCGTCCGTTCCGCTTCGAAAGCGCCGGGTGGACGCTCCTTGGCGAGAAGACCGTCGACGGCAGGATCGATTCCGATCAGGTCGACTTCAGCCAGAAGCAGGGCACGGTCAGCAAGCTGACGATCGTCGTTCTCGATAGCGATCTCGAGATGATCGATCTGAAGATTCTGTACGTGTCTGGTCAGGATCTGCACCCCACGGGTCGTCACTACTTCCGCGAGGATTCGCGCACGCGCGTGATCGACCTCCCGAAGAGCGAGATCCTCCGCGCGGTGATCTTCAAGTACAAGAACCTCCCCGGTGGGGGTCGCGCGCGCGTTCAAGTCTGGGCGAAGCAGCCATAGCTAGCTAGCTAGGCTAGCCCCCCCCTCAGACCTCGAGCCACCGCGCTGCGATGGGCTCCCACAAGAGCTCGACCACCGAACCTGCAGTGCGGGCACTGGTCGTCTTCGGGGCAATGTTGCCGCCGGTCCCGAGCGCCCAGCTTGCGCCGGTTGCAACCACGAACCTCACGACTCCGACAAATGCGTAAGGTTGGGTCAGGCTGGCGATCGTCGTCGTGCCAGTGACAACGTGCGTGTCGTACTGTGAGAACTCGCTCGTGTTCGAGTTCACGTTCGTGACGCTCGCGACGGTGTTCGGATTGAGCGCGCGCCGTCGAACGAGGCGCTGCTGCGTACCGCTCTGCACGAATACGTACGCCCCGTTGAGAAAGCGGTTGTTCTCTCCGTCAAGCACGTTCGGCCCCATCACGGCTTGTACGTAAATTGCTTCCGTCGTCCTCGCGACGAATTCGCAGTCTTCGATAGTGAGGGTCCCTGCCGCTTGGTAAATGCCGCTGCTCAGCGTGCCTCGGCCATCTCGGAACTTGCACCCCTTGAGCTTCACGACGGGAGCGCCGACCGTCATTCTCACGAACGTTTGATACGAAAGCGTCGATGTTTCGTCCTTGAAGGTGACGTTGTCGAAGTCCGCAAGACCGTCGACGCAGCTCACCCCGAGCCAGCTCGTCAGTGCATCCGTGATCGTGATGGTCGTGTCCCGGATCGACCAGCGGTTGCCTGTCGCACCAGATACCCCCATCGGCGTATCGATGATCTGGCATCCGGTGACGGTGACGTCGGAGAAGGCCCCAGCTCCGTAGTCGATCGAGCCACCACGATCGAAGGTGCATCCAGTGATGTTCACACGTCCGTTGAGCTTGGACCCCAGCAAGCTCGATGTTCCCTTCACGACGCAGCCGCTGAAGTTCGAGACACCGTTGCCTTTGGTCTGCGCCATCTCGCACTCGATAAACCGGCAACCCGTCGCAACGGCAGGACCGCGCGCATCAGTGGCGCTTCCGTTCTGATAGATCCCGTAGCGTCCGATCTTCTCGAACGTGACACCGTCGACCGTATAGGGAACGTGAGGGTGGACGTACAGGCCGACAGAACCTTGCGTAGAGAGGTCTCCGTTCGGCGTTTTCCAGGTACCTCCTCTCGCGAGCAGCGAGGCTCCACCTCCATCTGTACCGGCCGGAGCGAACATGCCAACGCACGCGTCCGTGGCTTCGAGGTCGCAATCCACGAGCTCGACGCGACCTCCACCGCTGTTCTGCACTGCCGCGTCGTGCGTGCCGGTCACCGAGATACGTTCCAAACGAAGTCGATGGGCGGTGTCGCCCGTGATCCAGTTGACGCCAACACTCGCATTGTCGAAGCCGAGTCCAGTTGGACCATCGATCGTGAGGTCGCTGATTTCCACCACAGAACTGCCGGTCAACAGGATGTCGAGCGTGGTCGTGGCAGAGCCAGCAGTTCTCGTGATCCGCGATACGCGTTTCCCGGATCCGATGATGCGAAGTTTTCCAGCCGCGAGGGCTGCTGTAGTGAGAGTCTGCGTTCCGGTGAAGTACGTCCCCGGCGGCAGGTACACGGTACCGGAGCGCGCGAGCGCAACGTCGATGGTCGCCTGCAGTGCCGCTGCGTCGTTGGTTGAACCATCCCCCTTGGCGCCGAACCACTTCGCGTTCACCATCGTCGCGTCCAGGCGTCGCCACCGTCCGGGCGACGTGGTCGCAACATTGGTCGGGCGGATCAGCGTTCCGGTGTCCTCACTCACCGCGGCAGAGTCCCAGCAGAAGACTCCGCCGCCTCCGTCATACGCCGCTGCGTATCCTTCGAGAACAGCGATCTTCGAATCGGTTGTTCCAGATGTAGGGTGCGCGACGGTCTTGAGGTTTGCGATCGTGTCAACCCAGCACACGGTCGTTCCCGTGATGTCGAAGGCCGCACCGCTACTGCCTTCCTCGGATCCTCGTTCTACGCACGACGACAACGCAACGATCCCGAGCGCCGAGAGAAAACCAGTAGCTGCGTCCCTACGAGAAACTGTGCCTTCGGACTTCGTAGTCATGATGACCTCCGTGTTGTTCGAGCTCGTCCGCGAGTCTCGGCAACACGTGACGACCGTGACAACCCGAAGGTGTGCAGCAAGTTGCGGCATGTCAGCCATCATGCACTCCCGAGAACCCGGGAGCTCTACCGGTAGCGCTTCGCCGCGTCGCTGAGCCAGGCCCGATTCGCCGCTCGCGCCGCGGCGCCCTCGAGGAGCGCAGCCGCTCCGGCCTTGTCGCCGTTCGCGGCGAGCAGCGCAGCGCGCTCGCACAGCGCCCACGTCGCGAAGAACGGGACGTGGTACGCGGCGTAGAAGTCGAGCGGCGCGGCATACGCGGCGCCGAGCTTCGGATCGATCGAGCCCGGTTTCGGATCCGCCGGTAGCACGCAGGCGCCACCGAAGAA
Organism: Haliangiales bacterium; assembly: GCA_038203335.1. Lineage (GTDB taxonomy): Bacteria > Myxococcota_A > Polyangia > Haliangiales > Haliangiaceae > JABFXX01. Next base: position 23,385 of record JBBRED010000031.1, read on the forward strand.
CGTCGCGCGCGCGCGCACCAGCGCCGCGAGCGAGGCCGGTGCGCCGTAGGCCGGCTTCGTCGGGGTCGCGTCGGCGGCGAGCGCGTCGAGCTGGGCGGCGATGGTCTCGGCGTTCTCTGGCTCGAGCACGCCGGCGACGAACAGGCATGCGCCGCGCTCGCGGGCCGCGGCGTCGGACCCGGAGGCGAGGCACGGGGCCACCGTCGCGCGCGCCGTGGTGGGATCGCCGTCGATCCACTGCAGGAGCGCGAGCGCCGCGCGGCGCAGGGGCCGCCGGGACGCGCCCGCGCGCTCGAGCGAGCGCTGGTACAGCTCCTTCGCACGCGTGCGATTGCCAGAGAGCGCGAGGACCTTCGCGAGGCCGGCGAGCGTGTCCTCGCCCTCGGCGAGGCGGAGCGCTTCCTCGGCAGCGGTGATCGCGTCGTCGGATTTGCCCGCGGCGGCGAGGGTGGTCGCGTAGACGCCGACGGCATCGGCCTCGCCGGGGAACGCGTCGCGGTACATCTTGCCGATGCGGAGGGCCTCGGTGGGCTGGTCGAGGTAGAGCAGCACCGACGAGTAATGATCGTAGATCCGGCCGCGCAGCGACGGAGCTGGATCGGCGAGCAGCGCCTTGTACTCGTCGCCGGCGCCGGCGTAGTTGCCGCCGCGGTACGACAGCTCGGCGGCCCAGAACGCGAGCTCGCGATCGCTCGGTGCGCCGGCGCCGGTCAGCGCGGTGCGCGCGGCGGGCGCGCCTTGTGCGGTGTACGTGATCGCGGCGTCGACGAGCGCGCGATCCTTCGTGTGCTCGTCGGTGGCGGGGAGCGCGCGGCGAGCACCGGCGACCGCGGCGTCGCGATCGGCCTGCGGCGCGCCGCCGAACAGGATCATGTACGCGTTCGCGCGCGGATGATCGGGCGCCACCGCGAGCGCGGCGCGCAGCGAGGACAGGGCCTTGTCGTTGTAGAACACGTCGTACTCGTCGAGCGCGCGCTTCACGAGCTCGTCGCCGGGGCGGATCGGATCGGGACGATGCGCGCGCCACAGGAGCAGAGCGGCGGCGCCGCCGATCACGAGCAGGGCGGCGGCCACGACGAGCGGCCAGCGTCGCGCCGGTGGGGCGAAGCGGCGGGCGCGCTCGGCGGCCACGGCGTCGCGCAGCGATTGCATCGTGGGATAGCGCTCGGCCGGGTCCTTCGCGAGCGCGCGATCGACGATCGCCGCGATCGAATCGGGCACCTTGTCGAGCGGCGGCGCCGGCACCGACTTGATCTGCCGGAACAGCTCCGCCATCGAGGTCGCGGTGTACGGCGGCTTGCCGGCGAGGATCTCGTGGGCGAGCACGCCGATCGAGAACACCTCGCTGCGCTCGTCGGGCGTGGCACCGTCGATCTGCTCGGGCGCCATGTAGAGCGGCGTGCCGATCAGCTGGCCCGCGTGGGTCTGATAGCTCTCGATCTCGATGCTGCCGATCGACGAGCGCGGCAGGTTCGGGCTCGACTCGGACTTCATGGTCTCGTCGAGCGCGATCGCGCCATCCGGCACCACGGGTGCGCTCACGGACGTCGGCGAGGGCGCGTCGTCGAGTAGCTTCGCGAGCCCGAAGTCGAGGACCTTCACGCCATCGGGCGTGACCATGATGTTCGCCGCCTTGATGTCGCGATGGAGGATGCCCTGTTCGTGCGCGGCGACGAGCGCCTCCGCGACACCCTCGATCCAGCGCAGCGCGACCTCGAGGGTCGGCGGCCCGTCCTTGCGCAGGGTCTCCGAGAGCGTGCGCCCCTCGACGAGCTCCATCACGAGGATGTCGTCGCCGTGGTGGTTCACGATGTCGAACAGGGTCACCACGTTGCGGTGGCGGATGGCGGCGGCCGCGCGGGCCTCGCGCAGCATGCGGGCGCGACGCTCGACATCGCCCGCGGCGTCGGCGGGCAGCACTTTCAGCGCGACGTAGCGATCGAGCCGCTCGTCGCGGGCGCGCCACACCTCGCCCATCGCACCCTTGCCGAGCTGGGACACGAGCCGGTACGGCCCGACCAGTTCGCCGGACTCAGGCATTGGTGGGAGCTTACTGCGGTGCGGTCAGGAACGCGACGAGCGCCTTGTTGAAGCTCTCGGGGTCCTGCCACATCACGAAGTGGCTGGCGTCCTTGAACACGATGGCCTGGCCCCTGGGGATCAGCTTGCCCATCTCCTTCACCTGGTCGAGGACGATGATCTCGTCGTGGTCGCCGAGGGCGATCGCGCTCGGCGCCTGGATCGCCTCGAGCTGCGCCTTCGTGAACCCCGCCGGGTTGCGCCACACGGGCAGGAGCGCGTCGATGACCGCGTCGTACGACTTCGGCTTGGTCGACAGCTTCGCGTGATCGGCCTTGCACTTCGCCGCGTAGGCCTGAAACGTCGCCGTGGAGGAGCCGCCCCGCGCCTTGCTGCCGGCCGCGTTGTAGTTCGCACCGACGACGAAGATCTTCGACACGCGATCGGGCTGGTGGATCGCGAGGTCGAGCGCGATCTCGCCGCCGTCGCTCCATCCGACGAACGCCGCCCTCTTGATCGCGAGCTTGTCGAGCACGCCGATCACGTCATCGGCCATCGCGTGGTAGCTGAGCTTCCCCTTCGAGAGGGTGCTCCGGCCTTGCCCGCGCGAGTCGATCACGATGACCTTGAACGTCGACGTCAGCGCCGGTAGCTGGAACGCGAAGTGATCCGAGTTGCCGAGGCCGCCGTGCAGCAGCACCACGGGCTCGCCGGTCTCCACGCCGTAGACGGCGTAGTAGATCTGGGCGCCCTTCACGTCGACGATACCGGTGCTCGCCGCCGCTGGCATCGCCGGGGGGAGCGGCAGGGTCTCCCAGCGCGCCTTCGGCGTGGGGGCCGCGGCCACGGCGCTCGCGATAGCCATCACGAGAGCGAGACCGCGCAGGACCATCGCTACAGCATGCCGCTAGCCCGGCTGGAGCGCCAGGGTCAGCTTGAACGACGCATCGGTCGGATCGCCTTCCTTGTCGCGCGGGATCGCGAAGTGCCAGCTCTGCATGAAGCTGCTCACGCAGGCGTCGACCTCGCTCGACACGCCCCGCGCGCTGCCGTCCTGGAGTGCGCCGCGCTCGCCGACGGTGAACGACACGGCGATCTTGCCGCCGAGCTTCGCGTCGTCGAGCAGGCCCTTCTTGTAGCAGCGCTGCAGGCCGGTCAGGTAGATGCCGTTGATCTTGTCGAGGACCATCGCCACGGTCAGCGTGGTGCCCGGGCCCTCCGGCGGCAGCGGCTTGATCTGGATGCGGCCCTTCGGCTCCTTGTTCTCCTTCGGCTGCTGGTTCGCGACCTGGGTCGGGTTATCGATCCGCGGACCGTTGGGGTTCGTGCCGATGCCCTCGCGCGGCTTCTGGCGGAAGCCATTCTGATCGTTCCCGACGACGACCTCGCGATTGCCGACCGCATCGATCTGCGTGCTGAGATCCGCGCCGGGCTGACGGCGGTTGAGATCGTTCGCACCGGTCCTGCCGACCTCGGACCCCGTAAGGATCGAGGCGAACCGCTGCGCATCGTCCTCGGTCATGCCGGGCTGCGGCGTCTGCGTCGTGACCTGCGGGCGCTTCACGATCGGCTTCGGGGTCTGCGTGGCAACCACGGGCGTCGCGGTGCCGGGGCCTGGATCGGGCGTCTCGGTCGGCGGCGTCTCGTCGGGCAAGGTCACCTCCATGACCTCCTGGCGATAGGTCTGCGCGACCGGCGTCTCGAGCATGGAGCCGGTCTCCACGTCGCCGAGCCACGCGTAGCCGGCGAAGCCGAGGTGGATCACCACGCTCGCTCCGATGATCACCGCGAGCCGGCGGTCGATGCGGTCGCCGAGCGTGCCGCGGATCGACGCGGGGAGCACGGGACGCGGAACGAGCGGCGGCGCGGCGATCTCCTGGAACAGGATCGTCGCGTCACCGAGGACGAGCTTGCCGCGCGCGCCCTTCGCGAGCGGGAGCGACCACACGCCATCGACGGGCTCGCCGCGCTGCAGCTCGGTCTGGATCTCGCCGGCTTGCGAGAGCTTGCCGCTCATCGCCTTGGTCACGCGCAGGAGCACGCGGCCCTGGTCGTGGACGAACAGCGTGTGCTCGTGCGGGATGCCGTCACCCGGGATCGAGAGCCCGCACTTGAGCGACTGGCCGAACGTGACCGGCGCACCGCCGCGAAACACCTTCTCCTCGACGAGGTTGTCTCCCAGGAGGACGCCAACGCGGATCGCTCGGGTGCTCATACCCGTGCAAACGCGCCAACGTGCCGGAAGATCTGCTTCAGTCCGGAACGAGCTGGAGTGTGATCGCGAAGCTGGCCTCGGTGGCCTCGCCGTCCTTGTCCTTCGGGATCGGGAACCGCCAGCTGCCCATCAGGCCCGAGATGCAGTCATCGACTTCACCCGCGAAACCCTTGGCCTTGCCGGAGGTCGTGCGGCCCGTCTCGTTGATCGTGAGGGACAGCGTGACCTTGCCGCGGGCCGTGGCGTCCTTCTTCAGATACTCCTTGTAGCAACGCTTCAGGCCGGCCATGTAGGCGGACTGGATCTTCGAGAGGACGATGTCGGGAGTCAGCGTCGACTCGTCGAAGCTCTGCTTGTCGCTGACCGCGATGCGGCCCTGCGGCTGCTTCTCGGTCTTGCCACCGCCGGCGCTCTCGGGACCCGTGGGACCGCTGATCTTCGGGCCGGTGCCCGTGCCGACGCGCGGGTCGCCATCGCCGCGCGAGCCGCGACCGGCACCGCCGCCGATCGCCACCTGCTGGCCGCCTTCCTTCACGCCGTCGATCTGCGTACCGAGGTCGGCGCCGGGGCGCCGCTTGCTCATGTCGCCTTCGCTCTTGCCGTTCTCGCCCTCGCCGGTGAGGAGATCAGCGAACTTCGCCGCCTCTTCTTCCTGCATCGCGACGGTGTCCTTGTCGCTCCGACCGCCATCGGCCGGCTTTTCGGAGGGCTTCGACGGGGTGGGATCCGGCTTCTTGTCGGGCTTCTTGTCCGGTGCTGCGCTGCCCGCCGCCGATCCGGCATCGGGGGTCTTCACCACGTCGGGCTGCACGACATCCACCTGGTAGGTGTCGGGCTTGAACGTCAGGTTGTACGCCCGCTCGGCGAGGCCGTTCGGGACCTCGATGTCGGTGATCAGCGCGATGATGACCACGGCGAAGTGGAGGATGATCGACGCGCCGAGGATCACGCTGAGCCGAGGATCGAAGCGGTCGGCGAACGTACCGCGCACCGAAGCGGGGAGCATCGGCTTTGGCTGCCGCGGCGGCTCGGTGACGAACTGGAACAGGACGGTGAGGTCGCCCAGCGAAAGCTTGCCGCGCGCGGCATCGCCCAGTGGCACCTGGTAGTAGTCGCCAACCTGCTGCGCGCCCTTGCCCGACTTGAGCACGTCGAGCGTGGCCACCTGCCCGGTACCGTCGGAGAGCCGACCGTCCATCTTCGGCAGGAAGCGCAGGTAGTACTTGTTCTCCTCGATCGCGAACAGCGTGAACTCGAGCGGCAGGCCCTCGACCGGGATCGAGAACGTGTTCTTCATCGACTGGCCGATGGTCACGGCCGTGCGCTCGCGGATCAGCCGCTCCTCGACGATCTTGCCGCCGAGCAGCACGCCGATGCGGAGGATGCGCGGGCGCGAGCCGCCGTTGCCGACCGCGGTGCCGCCGCCCTGAGGACGCTGCGCCGCCATTAGAACGGCGCCTTCTTCACGGTCTGGAGGATGAGCGGCATGAAGTCCTGTTTGAGGTTCTCCCACTCGTAGTCGATGTTCTTTGCCGTGATCACGTAGACCACGCTCGGGCGCGGGACCTTGCCGCACACCGACACGACCGTATCGATGACGGTCACCGGCTTGCCGTTGACGTACTCGATGTGGAACTTGCCCTGCTTCTTCTCGCCGCTCGTGTCTTCATCGGGGCAGCCCTCGGCGCGCGCCAGCGAGACGTGCGAGAGGAGACAGAGCGTGGTCGCCGCAAGAACCGCCCGTGTCGTTCGCTTCATGGTGGTCCTCACTTCTTCTTCTTGTTCAGCTTCTCTTGGCGCTTGATCAGCTTCGTGACGTCCTTCATGCGCTCGTCGTAGAGCTTGATGTCGACGCCGGGCATGTTCTTGTACTGATCGAAGTAGCCCTTTGCCGCGTTCAGGCGCGTCATGCCGTCGCTGATCCCGGGGAACGGATCGTTCTCGAGATAGAGGAGGCCGAGGTTGTAGTAGGCCGGGCCGTAGTTCGCGTTCGCCTGCGTGGCGCGCTTGTACGAGCCCTCCGCAGCGCGCACGAACTGATCGCGCTGGCTGTCGCCCGGCGGGTAGTCCGCGGAGCGACCGCGGTACGCCGAACCGAGTGACGTGAGCGTGATCGCATCGGTGCGGTTGAACTGCTTGGTCAGCTTCTCGAACGTCTGCTGCGCGGCACCGTACTGGCCCTGCTGGAGCTGGTGCACGCCGAGGTTGACGAGCGCACTCGCGTGGTTCGGATCGATGCCGACGGCCTTCTCGAACGCGAGCGACGCTCGCTCGGGCCGGTTGGTCTTGTCGTAGACCAGGCCGTACACGTAGTAGACTTGCGCGTTGTTCTTCGCCGACTCGCGCTTGAACAGATCGTCGAGGACGAGCTCCGCCGTGTCGTAGAGCTTCTTGTGGTAGTAGGCGAACGCGACCATCGCCGCTGCGTCCACGTTCGCCGCATCGAACGTCAGCGCGAGCCGTGCTTCCTTGAGCGCCGTGTCGCCATCCGGGTTCGCCTGCGCGAGCGCGTTCTTCGCGATCGCGAGGTGGGCATCGACCTGGGTCTTCGCCGCGCCCGGATCGGGATCGAGGTTCGGATACGCGACCGGAACCTCGGTCGGGCCCGGGGACGACGCGCTGCCATCACCGGAGCCCATGCCGCTGCCGGCACCAGTCCCGTCGCCCGCGCCGCCTCCGCCCGTGCCACCAGCGCCGGTTCCACCCGAGCCACCCGGATCGATCGGGTCGCCGGTGTCCTTCATCGACTGGTTCGTGTCGCCCGGCTTCTTCGGCGTGGTCGTGTCTTTCTTGCCGCCGCCACCGCCACAGGCGATCAGCACGGAAAGCAGCACGGCCCCGAAGGATCGGGTCATGGAGCTAGAAACGCGCGAGGCCGGCATTCGATCCATCATGGCGCATCCGTTCCCTGAATCAGCTCTTGTCGCAAGGACGTGAATTCACCCGGGAATTCTCGTCCGAGATTCTCTTGCGCCCGCCGCGACCACTTGTTCGAGAGCCCGCCGCGCTTGGACAGGTCGAGGACCTCCACCCACTGGCCCTTGGCCTCGTTGAGGAACTTCGTCAGATTCTTGTCGCGCTGGGTCTCGTACGCGGCCACCGCGGCCTCGTTCTTCGCCACCGGCACCGGGATCGGTGCGTCGCTGATCTTCTGGCCGAACTCGTACTGCACGTCGCCGTAGCGGACCTTCGCCGCCATCGATAGCTCGGCCACGCCGTAGGGATCGAGCGCGAGGTACTTGTCCTCGGCGGTCTTCTTCAGCTTCTCGATCTCCGCGTTCTGCGACTTCGCCTCGGCGACGGTCTTCGCCGCCTTCTTGATCGCGAACGGGGTCCACGTGTTCGCGTAGTACTCCTCGGCCTGCGCGAGCTGCCACTCGCCGGCGAGCTTCGCGCCGCGACCGGCCTTGACCGAACCGCGCGCGACCCACGCGTTGATCGTGTCCTGACCGAGCGCCTTCGCCAGCGGCGTCTGGCCCTTCTTCTTCCGCAGCGCGGCCTGGTCGTAGAACGACTGGACGTAGTCGTCCTCGTTGCCCGCGTCCTTGCCGTAGAGGCGGCGCCACTTGTCGAACGTCTCCGTCATGCTGTTGACGTCGCCCGCCTGGCGATAGATGCCGCCGATCGACCACACCGAGCGGTCCTTCTTGCGGCGATCCGGCTCGACCCTCTCGTACTGCGTGTAGAGGTCGATGGCCTTCTTGAAGTCGCGGTTGAGCTCGCTCGCGAGCGCGGCGTTGTACAGCGCGTCGAGGCCGATCTGCTCGAGCGTGCGCGGCTGCTCGCCCGGCAGCGGGTCCGGAGCCTTGATGCCCTTCGACTTCGCGACCTTCGTCGTCGCGTAGAGGTCGAGGTAGGTCTTGATCGCGTTGTCGTACTCGAACTTCGACTGATAGCTCGCGGCCGTCAGGCGCATCGCATCGAGGTAGTACGGGCTCTCGCGGAAGTTCTTCGCCGGGTTCGCGGTGAACTCCTTGAACAGCGACAGCGCGTTGTTCGGCTTGTCGGCGAGCTTGTAGCTGACCGCCGCGTCGTACAGCGCGACCGGCAGATCCGGGTCGGTGTTCGGCGCGGTCTTGTAGAACCGGTAGAACGCCTCCGCCGCCGGGATGTAGTTCTTCTGCGAGTAGAGCTCCGCGGCGCGCGAGAAGTTCAGCGAGCGGTTCTGCGAGATCGCGAGCTTGATGCTCTCCGCGTCACCGCACTTCTGCGCGATGAACTGCTTGTTCGTCCGTTCGATCGCATCGAAGTTCGACTGCGCCTCGTAGATCGCGAGGATGCCGTCCTTGGCCTTCGCCGCCTCGGGCGCGCCGCAGAACTTGTCCATCACCTTCTGAAACCGCGCGATCGCGTCGTCGACGTGCATGTACGCGAGGCTGATCAGCGCCGCGTTGATGCCTTGCCCCGGCGCTGCCTTCGGATCCGGGACCACGTTCTGGTAGTTGTCGTACTCGGCCTGGAGCTTGATGTAGATGTCCGGGATCACGCCCGGGCTCCACGGCTGCTGCAGCGCCTTCATGTCGGCGATGGTCGGGACCCGGAGCGGCTGCAGCTTGCCCTCGGCGACCTGCTTCTCCGCCTCGGCCTCGTACGACTGCAGGATCGACCGCGCGGAGTCGATGAAGTACGCGGTGCCCATGTCCTTGTGGTCGCGAACCCAGGTGTACGCGACGATCGCCTCGGGGTAGCGCTCGCTCCAGTACAGCGCCTCGCCCTGGAGGAACGTGAACTCGTAGATGTAGTCGCTCTCCGGGTACGTCGTGATGAACGTGCGGTAGAGGTCGACGGACTTGGCGTACATCGCCATGTAGTCGGCCTTCGCCTGCGGATCCTTCTTCGGCGCGGAGTCGTAGTCCTTGCGCATCACCGTCGCTGCGGAGTGCGTGTTACGCGTGGCCGCGTACAGCGCGCGCTCGGCGATCCGGCGCTGGTTCTCCATCGCCTCGCGGTCCTTCTCGTTCGCGGCGTACCAGGGCGTGCCCGGCGCGTAGCGCGTGGCGAGCTCGGCGGCCGCGGCATCGGCCGCGAACTTGTCGCCCTTGAGCTCGAACACGTTGACGATCTCCTGGTGGACGACCGGGTTCTTCGGATCGAGCTCCCACGGTGGGCCGATCGCGAGCCGATACGCGTCGACCGCCTGGTCCCACGCCTGGAGATCGGAGAACGCCTTGCCCCTCGCGACCCACACGTCGCGCACGTGCGGCTCGTTCTCGCGGCCCTTGTAGAACTCCTTCGCGCGCTCGAACGAGCGGGTGGGGTTCGTATCGGACTCGCCCTCCCACGGATCGGTGAACGCGACCGAGATGTACTGGATCGATTCGTCGCGCAGCTCGAGGGCCGGCGTACCGCCCGCGGCCACGACCTGGTCGTACAGCTTGACGCTCTGATCGAAGCGCTCGATCGAGGGCTTCATCATGTCGCGCTTGTAGTAGGACCACGCGAGCTTGTAGAGCGACTCGGCGTAGAGCTTCGAGTCCTTGCCGTTGTCGGCGACCTTCAGGTACGCGGCGATCGATTCGTCGATCTCGCCGGGGATCGTGAAGTGCGAGTCGGCGATGCCGCGGACCCACGCGTTGCGCACGAGCTCGACGTCTGCGTCGGGGTACGGCGTACAGGCCGCGTACGGATCGCGGAGCTGCTTCTGCGAGACGCGCTTCAGCGCCTCTTCGCGCGTGGGCACCTTCGGCGGTGGATCGTTCCACTTGTATTGGTTCGCGCATGCAAGCGCGAGGAAGATCTCCAGCGACTTCCGCTCGTCCTTCGGCCGGCCGTAGTAGCCCGCGAGGTAGAGCGTGGATGCGGTCTGCCGGTACTTCGGGAAGTTGGTGAGGATCTGCTCCCACAGCGCGAGCGAGCGCGAGTAGTCGACGATCTGCGCGGCGTCGGAGTCAGCCGGCTTGCCGGACTTCTCCTGTTCGATCATCCGCGCCTCGAACTCCTCTTCGGAGAGATCGATGTAGAGGTCGGCGAGCCGGAACATCGCGTCGGGCGTGAACTGCTCGTGCGCGGGGTGGTCCTTCAGGAACTGCTCGAGCTTCGCGATCGTGTCGCTGTGAAGCTTGCCGCGGCCGGACTCGATCTTCGCGATCCGGTCCGTGTACTTCTTCGTCAGCTCCGCGGTGCGCGCATCGAACTCGTGACGCGCGATCGTGCGCATCCGGGTGTCGTGCTCGACGGCCGCGGCCGTGAACTTCTCGTACTCGGCCTCGACGTCCTTGAGCTGCGCTTTCTCCTCGGGAGACAGCTGGATCGTCGGCGGCATCGCCGGGATCGGAACTCCGCGGGGCTGACCGAGGCCCGGACCCGAGCCCGGATCGGAGGGCACGGTGCCCGGCTGCGCGACGGCGAGCGTGCTGATCATCATCGCGCTGAGCGCGACCAGTGCTGGGAACCTCACTTCGAGCCTCCCTTGGGCGCGGTCTTGGGTGCGGTCTTGGTCTCGTTATCGGGGCGCACCGTCGGCGCGGTCGGCGCCTTGGGCACCGGGTCCCCGGACTTCACGCGTTCGCTCGGCGCGCCCTTGTCGGGGCTCCCCGACGGAGCCGTCGCAGGGGGCGTGGGCTCTGCGGCCTTCGGCGTGGCGGGCGTGTTCGGCTGCGCCTGATCGAGGATGTCCTTGAACTCGTCCTTCAGCTGCTTGAGCTCGCGCTGCCGCGACAGGTTCAGGCGCTTGAGGTCGTCGTCCGAGTCCTCTTTCTGCGACCACAGCACGTCGATCGCGCCGACATCGGTCCGCACGATCACGTCGTAGAACTTCGCCTTCACGTTCTTGAAGCTGGAACCGAGGATAGTGCCGCCCACCGCGCGCGACTCGACCTCGTACTCGGCGAGCTCGGCCTTGTACGCGTCGACGTTCTTGCGCTCCTCGGTGATCGTCACCTTCGCCTGCGCCATCGCGGTGTCGACAACACCGTCGATCTGCGCTTCGGTCTGGTCGAGCTGCTCCGCGATCCGCGCGGCGCGATCGCCGAGGGCGACGAGCTTCTTCGACTTGCCGGTATCGCGGCTCGCTGAAGCGAAGCCCGCGAGCAACCGATGCTCGGCGTCCTGGGCCGTCTTGACGCTCGCGCGCAGCGTGCGCGACCGAGCGATCGACTCGTCACCGACTCCCGCGAGATCGCGGCCGAGGGTGGCTTCGCGCCGGATCTCGGCGAGCTCGTTCTGGATCGCGAACACCTCGCCGGCCGTGGCGACCAGCTCGCTGCTGATCTGCGAGCGCTGATCCGGCGGGATCGGTGCCTGGCCCTCGGTCGGGACATCCGTGACGAACTTGCGCAGCGCGACCGCGACGGCCTGGGTCGAATCGAGCGCGCTCGAGACTTCCGCGGCCGTGGCGTCGAGCTCGTCGAACTTGACCCGCGCCTCGTCGACGAGCGCGAGGTACGTCTCCTCGGGGCCCGCCATCGCCGAGAACTGCGACGCGAGCTGCTTGCGCGTGGCGGTGAGCTGGAACAGCTCGCCCGACGGGGAGATCAGCGCGAGCTGCTGCTCCGCGAGGTCGTTGCGGATCGCGATCAGGTCGCCCTGGATCTGACCGATGCGCGAGCGCCGGGCGCTGAGCGCCGGGTACACGACGGTGCGGTCGTTCGCCGCGAGCACGCCTTCGAGGCGCGCGATCGTCTGCTCGGCCTCGTTGAGGTGCGCCTGGATCGTGGCGAGGTCGGACTGGTTCGCGACCGCGCGCTGGACCTCGGGCTCCTCGCGCAGGAACTGCGCGGCGGCTTCCGGAATCGGCGCCGCCGCCTGGAACACGTTCGACGCGCGCCCCGCGAGCTGCGCGAGGTACTCGGCCGGATCGGCCGATGCGTTGTCGAGCATCTGCGTCAGGGCAATGTACGACGGGTAATAACCATCGTGGGTCTCGCGGAACACGGCCGCGGCCTTGTCGTACTCGACCGACGGATCCTCGGCATCCGCGTCGACGGTGCCGGCGATCTGCGCGCTGCGCACGAGCTGCGCCTTGCGAATGCGCAGGTTGCCCTCGAGGATGCGGACGGTCGGCGTCTTCTCCGAGGTGGGATCGGAGAGCGAGAGAAGCTCGAGCGCGCGGAGCGCCTTGTCGAACTGCTTCGCCTTCACGTAAACCCACGCGACCTCGTAGAGGGCGTCGGGGAACAGGTCCGAGTGACGATCGAGGAGCAGGTAGCTATCGATCGCCTTCGCCGGCTGATCGCGCTCGTACTGGAGCCGGCCGAGCGCGAGCTGCGAGAGCTCGATGACGCGCCGGTCGTTCGCGGTCTTCGGCTTGCGCCCGATCAGGTCCGTGTAGATCTCCGTGGCTTTCGCGAGGTCCTTCTTCGCGACCTGCGCGGTGCCCGAGTAGTACAGGGCCTGGAGCTCGAACGTGGAGCCCTTCGGCACGTCGACGAAGAACTGCAGCGCCTCGTCGAACTTGCCCTGCGCGAAGGCGAACTTGCCCTTCACGTACGGGATCTGCGGCAACCGCGCGCCTGGCGCGACGCGATCGAGCGCCTGGATGCTGGCCTCGCCCTCGGCGACATCGCCCTGATCGATCGCGATCTCGACCAGGCGGATCAGCGACGGCTGATACAGCTTGCCGGCGTAGTTGTTGAGCGCGACAGCCTGCGTGAAGTACGTGTGCGCGGCGCCCTTGTCGCCCTTCTGGAACAGCGACTCGCCGAGGTAGTACAGCGACGCTTCCTGATCGGCGCCCGGCTTGCTCGCCAGGTCGAACAGCATGAGCGCGGCGTTGTCGTAATCTCCGAGCGAGAACGCGACCTGCGCATCGACCAGCCGACGCTTCTGCTGCGTGTTCGTCTGCTCGTTCGGACGCGGCAACGTCTGCGCGATCTGGCGCGCCTCCGTCTCGTACAGGTTGAGCTTGCCCTCGACGTCGGCCCGCGCAGCGGCGGGCAGACTCAGGAGCAAGATCGCGAGCCAACTCGAGACGCGTTGCATGCGGTCACTTCCCCGGTGCGGGCGTGGTTGCCGGTGCGGGCGCGGCGGGCGCCGGTGCGGCAGGCGTGGTCGCCGCCGGTGCGGCGGGAGCCTTCTCCTTCTCGGGAGACACCTCGGTGACCTTGCAGTCGATGGCGGCGCGCTGCTCCATCTTCACCGTCGGGCCACCCTTCTCGATGCCCTTGCAGTCGACCTTCGAGAGCTTGCCTTCGCCAGCGATGAACGTGGAGTTCCCGCGCGCGGTGAACGTGTACTTCGAGAGGTACTGGAACACGCCGTAGCCGTGGCCGCGGTACGTGGCGAGCACCGACAGCGTGTGATTGCCGGGCGCGATCGGGCCCGAGAAGATGTCGAACGCTTTGGTCTTGTAGAGATTGTCGGCGGTCTCGTCGGTGCGGACGAACACCTGCGTGCCGTCGAGCGTGTAGATCAGCTTGATCAGCCGGAACGAGCTGCCCATGTCGTTCGCGTGGGCGATCAGCGCCTGCGCGCCGACGCCACCGCCGAGGATCTGCTCCTTGAGCAGCTGGACGCGGGCCTTCAGCTGCCACGCGCGCTCCTTGAGCGCCTGCGTCTTCTGCTCGAGACGACGCATGCGGACGGCCGTCGGCATGTCCTCCGGCTTCACCGTGCTCGGATCCGGTGCCGGCGCGGCACTCCCTGCTCCGTCCGCCGGACTCGATCCCGGTTGGGCCAGCGCAGTGGCGCCGAGAGCCAGCGTTGCCAGCGAAGAGAGGACGACAACAGTCGATGAAGCTCGCATGCCTTAGTCTCCAGCCCGACTGGTGTCGCCGGGTCCCTCACTGCGCCGACCGTGCGTCGGCGCAATTTCCTATTGGAATGGAGTGGTTGTAACACCGCCCCAGGGGGGTATCAAGGCGACGAATCGGGGGTTTTTGGATCTCACCCGGACCTGGCAGAGACCAGGTGTGACCAGAGTCGCTCGAGCACGACCGCGATCCCATCGCCGGTCGCGGCCGACATCGTGAGCAGCTCGACTTTGCGCTCGGCGAACAGGGCCTGGACCTCCGCGATCTTGTCCGGTTCGGTCGCATCGACCTTGTTCAGGACGACCACCTGAGGCTTGTTCGCCAGCTCGGGAGCGTAGCGCTCCAGCTCGCCGTTGATCACGTCGTAGTCCGCGAGCGGCGACCGCTCCGGACCGGTCATGAACGTGCTCTCGACGATGTGGAGCAGCACCCGGCAGCGCTCCACGTGCCGGAGGAACTGATGCCCGAGCCCCGCGCCCTCGGCGGCGCCCTCGATCAGGCCCGGGATGTCCGCCACCACGAGGCTCCGCTCGTCGGACAGACGGACCACGCCGAGGTTCGGGACCAGGGTGGTGAACGGATAGTCAGCGATCTTCGGCCGCGACCGCGACACGTGGCTGATGAACGTGGATTTGTCGACGCTCGGATAGCCGAGCAGGCCGACGTCCGCGAGGAGCTTCAGCTCGAGGCGGATCTTCTTCTCCTCGCCCAGAGTGCCCGGCTCCGCCTTGGTCGGCGCCTGGTTCCACGCGGTCTTGAAGTGGATGTTCCCGCGCCCACCCTGGCCGCCCTTGCAGATCGTGACCTGCTCGCCGGCGACCGAGAGGTCGTACAGCTCGACGTCGGTCACGTCGTCGTAGACCACCGTTCCGACGGGGACCCGGAGCGTCAGATCATCGCCCGCCGCGCCGTACTGATCCTGGTTGCGGCCTTGCTCTCCGCGTTCGGCCTTATAGTGCCGCCGGTATTTGAAATCGAGCAGCGAGGACAGGTTCGAATCTGCAACGAGGATGATGCTGCCGCCGCGCCCGCCATCGCCACCATCCACTCCGCCGTGGGGGTTGCCCGAGGTTCGCCGGAACGAGGCGATGCCGTCTCCGCCGTCTCCGGCTTTGAGCTCGATGACGGCCTCGTCGATGAACTGCATGGCGGGCGCAGAGATAGGCGCAAGCGGCGCCGACGGTCAAGGGAATGAGCCCGCCACCCGGAGCGGTCGAGGGTGGGCGTGACACCCTGGCTCTCGGTGTGGACGCGCGCGGTGATCGGACCCGCGGCCCGTCGTGCCACCGCCGTGTGGGCGGGGGCGGGCATCATGGCGGCCGTGATCTTCGGTCCCACCGGCATGTTGCCCTCGGACCTGACCGGGCTCGCGCTCGGGGTGCCGGCGGTCGGCGTCGTGCTCGGCATGATCTGGCTGCTCGTCTATCTGCCGATCGCACGGGTCATCGTGCACGCCGATGCGGCGCGATATCTCCGGAGCCTGCCGGGTGCGCCCGGCAAGGCGGCCCTCGCCGGCGGACTCGCGATCATCGCGTTTCAGTTCCCGTGGCTGCTCGTGTGGACGATCGGCGATGGCCTGCGCGGCGCCGTCCTCGTCTGCGGCTGGACGATCGTGATCGTGCTGCTCGCGCGTTGGCGACCCGTGTTCGCGGCACCGCGCGCCCCGGCGTGGACCGGCGATGGCGCCGCGCTTCGCGGCGTGCACGTGCGCGCGCTGCGCCGGCGCGCGGGTGATGCGCTGCTGCGCGGCGCGGGTCTGGCGCTGCTTGCCGGTGGAACCGCCGGCCTGTTCGTGAAGAACAACGGCGTCGTCGGTGCGGACGCCGCGGTGCTCGGCACCTGCGTGATCGCGATCGTGCTCGTGCCGGCGCAGGTCGGCGTGCTGCTCGTGCTGATCGAATCCCATCGCCAGTCGACATGGCTCGCCACCTCCCTCGGCATCGCGCGCGGCACGCGCGTGGTCTCGCTCGCGTTCGCGATCGCGGTCGTCCACCTCGCGGCGACAGCGATCGCGCTGATCGCCGCCGCGCTCGTGATCCGACCCGATGCCGCGACCCTCGGTCTCCTCGCGCTGACCTCGCTCGCCACGGGCATCGGAACGGCGCTCGGCGAGACGCGCGCGCTGCTCCGTGCCGAGCACCTCGACTCGGTGGCGTCGCGCACCGTGAGCGGCGCGGTCGTGGTCGCCGCCATCGCGGTCCTCTGCCTCGGTACGCTCGGCATGCCCGGCCTGCTCGCGATCCTCGTCG
>JBBRED010000032.1:0-39335 GCA_038203335.1 Haliangiales bacterium
AAGCCCGCGGTCGGCGTGAACGTGACGTCGGTCGCGCCGAGCACCACGGTGCCGTTGGTGGCGTTCGAGACCGCGGTGATGGTCAGCGTATCCGGATCCGGATCCACGTCGTTCGCGAGGAGCGAGGCGGTGGTGACGACGAGGTTCGTGTTGAACACGATGGTCGCCGTATCGTCGGTCGCGACGACGGGGGTGTTTCCACCGCCGGCCACGGTCACGGTCACGAGGCCGGTATCGGACGCGGTGCCGTCGGACACGGTGTACTCGAACGTCGCGTTGCCCACGAACGCGGCCGTCGGCGTGAACGTGATCGAGCCGGCGGCGAGGCTGACGGTGCCGTTGGTCGGGTTCCCCACGGCGGTCAAGGTGAGCACGTCGAGCTCGACGTCGGTGTCGTTCGCGAGGAGCGTGGTGGCGGCGACGACGAGCGGCGTGTTGACCGCCGTCGTCGCGGCATCGTCGACGGCGACGGGCGCGTCGTTGACGGCGGTGACGGTGACGGTCACGAGGCCGGTATCGGTCGCCGTGCCGTCGGAGACGGTGTAGACGAACGACGCGGTGCCGTTGAAGTTCGCCGTGGGCGTGAAGGTGATCGAGCCCGCGGCCAGCGCGACCGTGCCGTTCACCGGGGTGCCAACGGCGGTCACCATCAGCGCGTTGTTCTCGGCGTCGGTGTCGTTCGTCGTGAGCGTCGAGGCGACGATGACGAGCGGCACGTCCTCGGCGGTCGTGCCGGTGTCATCGACGGCGACCGGCGGCGTGTTCGCGGTGGCGGTCACGTTCACCGTGACGGCGCCGGTATCGGTCAGCGTGCCGTCCGAGAGCGTGTACTCGAACGATGCCGCGCCGGTGAAGGCCGCGGTGGGGGTGAACGTGACGTCGGTGCCGGTGATCACCGCGGTGCCGTTCACCGCGTTGGCGACGGCCGTGATCGTCGGCGTCGGGCCATCCACATCGGTGTCGTTCGCGAGCAGCGTGGCGAACGAGATCGTCACGGGCGTGTTCACGAGCGTCGTCGCGATGTCATCGTTCGCGACGGGCGCATCGTTGACTGGGGAGATCGTGATCGTCACGAGACCGGTGTCGGTCGCCGTGCCGTCGGAGACGGTGTACGTGAACGTGGCGGGGCCGTTGTAGTTGGCTTCAGGCGTGAACGTGGCGGTGTTGGCCGCGAGCACGACGGTGCCGTGCGTCGGGGCGCTCACCGCGGAGACCGTGAGGGTCTGGGCGTCGGCGTCGGTATCATTCGCGACGAGGGTCGCCGCGGTGATTCCGACCGCCGTGTCCTCCATCGTCGTCGCTACATCGTCGACGGCGACCGGTGGCGCATTCACGTTGCTGACGGTGATCGTGACCATACCCGTGACCTGCGCGGTGCCATCGCTGACCGTGTAGCGATAGGTCGCCTGGCCGGAGACGTTCGCCGTCGGCATGAAGGTGACGCCACCGGCGCCGATCGTGACCGTGCCGCCCGACGGGTTGGACACGGCGACGACCGTCAGCGTGTCACCATCGACGTCGGTGTCGTTCGCGAGCAGCGAGCTGAACGGGGTGACGAGGGCGACGTTCTCGACGCCGGCAAACGCATCGTTGACCACCACCGGCGCATCGTTGATCGCGGTCACGGTGACGGTGATCGTACCGCTCGCGCTCTCGGTCCCATCGCTCGCCGTCACCGAGATGGTGTCGGTGCCGTTGTAGTCCGCGGCGGGCGTATAGGTGACCGACGTCCCGGTGCTCGTGATCGTGCCATGCGCCGGGGTGCCGAGCGTCAGCGTGAGGGACGCCGCGCCTCCGGTGATCGGCAGCGACCGCGTGACCGGCATGTCCTCGCTCGTGGTGAGCGTGAGGTCACCGAGCACCGGCGGATTGGACGGATCCTTGATGTTGTCGCCGCAGGCAGTGGCGAACAGAAAGACGGGCAGGAGCCAGCGATGCATGGGCGGCACCGTAGTGGATTTTCGCCGCGAGGAAAATGTGCGTACCCCGCCGTACGAAGTGCCTCGCGATGAGCGGCACTCAGGGGTGGCTGCCGTCACCCCGGCAGCAGCATCCCCGCGGCGACCGTGGCGTTCGTCACTTCATCGATGAGCACAAACGATCCCGTGGCCCGGTTGTCGGCGTAGGGATCGAACGCGAGTGGCGCCATCGTCCGCATCCGGATCTTTCCGAGATCGTTGAGCCCGAGGGTGACCGCGCCGGCGGCGGAGTGCCGCGCTCCGGTGCTGACATCGAGTCGGTACTCGACCTCGGAGATCACGGCGCGGGTGCTACGCGTCGTGTGCTTGAGCGCGTAGCGGCCGTTCGCCGCGAGCGGTCGCTCGCTCATCCAGCACACCATGGCCTCGAGATCCTGCGACACGATCGGCGCGCGCTGCGGTGTGGCGAGCAGGTCACCGCGGCTGACATCGACGTCGTCGGCGAGGTGCACGGTGATCGACATCGGCGCGTGCGCGACGGCGAGCGAGAGACCGCCCTGCTCGATCCTGGAGATCTTCGTCGAGCGGCCTCCCGGCAGGACCACCACCTCGTCACCGGGCCGGAGCGTCCCGGCCGCGAGCGAGCCAGCGTACCCGCGGTAGTCGTGATGCTCGACCGAGGTGGACTGCGGGCGGATCACCCACTGCACCGGGAACCGCGCGCCGACATCGCGCTCCTCCTGGATCGGCACGACCTCGAGGTGCTCGAGGAGCGTGGGGCCGGTGTACCAGGCCATCTCGATGCTGCGCTCCACCACGTTCGCTCCGGTCAGCGCGCTCATCGGCAGGAACGTCACGGCGGGCAGCGCGAGCTCGGCGACAAAGCTCCGCAGCTCGGCCTCGATCTCCGCGAACCGCGCCTCGCTCCACGCGACGAGATCCATCTTGTTGATGGCGAACACCACGTTCGGAATGCGTAGCAGCGACGCGATGAGCGCGTGGCGCCGCGATTGCTCGACCACGCCCTGCCGGGCGTCGACGAGGATGATCGCGAGGTGCGCCGTCGAGGCGCCGGTGACCATGTTGCGCGTGTACTGGATGTGGCCGGGCGTGTCCGCGATGATGAACTTGCGGCGCACGGTGGCGAAGTAGCGGTACGCCACGTCGATCGTGATGCCCTGCTCGCGCTCGGCGCGCAGACCATCGGTGAGCAGCGCGAGGTTGACGCGCTCGTCTCCGCGCCGGCGCGACACATCGGTGACGTGATCGAGCTGGTCCTCGAACGCGGTCTTCGTGTCGAAGAGCAGGCGGCCGATCAGCGTGGACTTGCCGTCATCGACGGAGCCGGCGGTGGTGAAGCGCAGCAGCTCGCTGCCATCGGCGAGACCCACGGTGCGGTGAAGTGAGGCGAGTGCGGTCATCAGAAGTACCCTTCGCGTTTTCGGTCCTCCATCGCGGCCTCCGTGAACCGGTCATCGGCGCGCGTCGCGCCGCGCTCGGTGATCCGGGCGGCGGCGACCTCGGCGATCACCTCGTCGAGCGTACGCGCGTGCGAGACCACGGCGCCGGTGCAGGTCATGTCGCCGATGGTGCGGAACCGGACGGTGCGGCGCTCGATCGCCTCGCCGGGCTGCAACGTCACGAACGGGTTCGCGGCGTAGAACATGCCGTCGCGCAGGAAGACCTCGCGCTCGTGCGCGAAGTAGATCGAGGGGAGGGGGATGGCCTCGTGCGCGATGTACTGCCAGACATCGAGCTCGGTCCAGTTCGAGAGCGGGAACACGCGCAGGTGCTCGCCCTTCTTGACGCGTCCGTTGTACAGCGACCACAGCTCGGGCCGCTGGTTCTTCGGGTTCCACTGGCCGAACTCGTCGCGGTGCGAGAACACCCGCTCCTTCGCGCGCGCCCGCTCCTCGTCGCGCCGGGCCCCGCCGATCGCGGCATCGAACCCGTGGTCGCGGAGCGCGTCGAGCAGCGTCACCGTCTGCAGCCGGTTGCGCGAGGCGCGCGGCCCGGTCTCCTCGGTGGCACGTCCGCTGTCGATCGAGTCCTGGACGTTCGCGACGATCAGCCGCTCGCCGAGCTCGCCGACCAGCCGGTCCCGGAACGCGAGCGTCTCGGGGAAGTTGTGCCCGGTATCGATGTGGAGGAGCGGGAACGGAAACCGCGCCGGTCGGAACGCCTTCTCCGCGAGGCGAAGAAGGACGATCGAGTCCTTGCCGCCGGAGAACAGCAGGCACGGCCGCTCGCACTCCGCCGCGAGCTCGCGAAGGATATGGACCGACTCGTCTTCGAGGGCCCGGAGATGTGATCTGATATAACGGATGCGCTGAACGTAGTCGCATCCGTTATATTAGACAAGCGTCTAGTGGCGGCTAAAGCGGATTCGCCACGCCGGGGTTACCGGCGGTGCAGACCTTCCAGTCCGCCATCGCGTTGTTCGTGTCCTGGTTTCCGCGGCGGCACATCGAGCCCACGCTCGCCGCATCCGACACGGTGGCCGCGGTGCCCTCGACGAGCGACACCGGCGCCGCGAAGCCGGGCAGGTTGATGGTGGTCATCGAGCCCTCGTACGACAGCGCATCGATCAGCGTGTGCGACGTGTTGTCGATCAGCGCGATGCCATCGGGCGCGCCGTTCTGGATCTTGTCGGTGGTCCAGCCCGGGTCGAACTTCACCGCGGGCGCGGGCACGGTCACGTTCGCGCCGGCGATGACGAGGTAGCCGTTCGCGGCGATCGTGCCGCTCAGGTTGATGGTCGCGTAGATCAGGCCGTTCGCGCCGTTGACGAGCAGCACCTGCTTGCCCGCGAGCGCCACCGCGGCGGTCGACGGGTTGTAGATCTCGATGAACTCCGCGTTGTCGGTGGAGGTCATGTCGTAGTCGACCTCGTTGATCACGAGGTGCGTGGTGCCGCTGGTGGCCACGGTCATGGTCGCCGTCGCGATCGACGAGCCCATGGTCGCGCGCACCGCCACGGTGCCCGACGCCGCCGAGTCCACGAACGTGAAGCTCGCGCTGCTCGAGCCGGCGGGCACGGTGACCGACGCCGGCGCGGTGCCACCCGTCGAAGGGATCAAGGCGATCGCGACCTGGGTTCCGCCCGCGGGCGCCACGGCATCGAGCGTCACCGTGAGCGTCACGCTGCCGCCGACCGAGACCGTCGCGTCGTTCGGATCGAGCATCACCGTCGTCGGGCCGGCGGGCGTGGTCATCTGCAGCGCCGCATCGGTGGCCGCGACGTACTCCTTGCCGGTGACGAGGTCCCGGGCGAGGAAGTAGATCCAGCCATCCGAGCGGAAGTGCGGGTACAGCGCGTACTGGCCCGGGTGCATGTTGGTGATTCGCGTCGAGACACCCGTCACGAGATCGAGGAGCACGAGGTTCGCCGTGCCCTTCTGCAGCATGCTCTGGAACGTGGGATCCGCGGCGGAGGCGAACCCGAGGTCCGCGTAGTCAGCCGGGCCGACGTAGTGGTGGAACACCATGTAGCGCTCGTCGAACGAGATCGCGGGCTTGCCACCCTGCACGCAGTAGCGACCGACCTCGGGCGCGGTCACGTCGTACGATGCGGCGTTCGGCGTGGCCGTGACCTTGCGCAGCACGTAGCCGAGCTGGTTGCCGTCGTTGCCGAACCGGCTGACCACGAGCTTGGTCGACGGCGACAGCACGCTGTCACCCTCCGACGGCGCGACGATCGAGACCGGCGGCTTTCCGATGTAGCGGGTGCCGTTGTAGAGCATCGGCGTCAGCTTGATCTGCGCGGTCTGACCGAAGCCGGTGTACGGGTCGCGGTTGACGGCGCCGCCGGGGAAGTCGCTCGTGAACTGGCTGTTGACCACGAAGTAGTCGCCGCCGCCCAGCGCGGCGCCGAGGTGCTGGTACAGGCTCACACCGTCGACGGTGCTGCACTGCGGCTCGCTGAAGTTGATGTTGTCGGGATCCGCCGTGAGCAGACCCATCGTGCAGAAGCCCGCGCCGATCGGCGTGCCCTGGAACACCCAGCCACGGTTATCCGGGAAGAAGCCCGGGTCGTACGCGGCGCTGACGCGGATGTCCTTGTTGACGAGCAGATCGCTGATCACCGCGCCGGAGCCGCCCGACGCGCCGTTCGCGACGAACCGACCATCGGGTGAGCTGCGCATCCAGAACACCGTCGAGAACGCGAGGTCGCGGAGGATGCGAATGGTGCCGCGCGTCGCCCAGCCGGTGCCGTACGCGGTGCTGTTCGCGTTCGTCATCGCCGTGAGGCACGCGCGGGGATCCTGCGCCGCACCGCAGCCGTACATGTTGATGCCCGCGGTGCGGTTGACCGTGGTCCAGCCCTGCGTGGCCATCTGCGTCGCGTGCGTGCCGACCGCGGGGGAGATCGTGGTGGTGCACGACGTCGGGCCGGTATCGGGCGCGATGTACGTGGACAGCCGCGGTAGACCGCGCGCGAACCACTCGGCGACGGTATCGAACTCGCCCTGCGTCAGCCGCGGGTGGTTGCCCTTCGGCATCTGCGCGCGGCTCTTGAAGCGGCCGTACTGCAGCGCCCAGGTCTCGTCGGTGTTGCCCGGATCCGTGGCCGGGAACGCGGCGCGGAAGGTGTCCTGGAACCAGCCGAGGTGCGCGGCGGCGGCGTAGATGCCGACCTTGCCCGGCGCGAACGGCGAGTCCGCGTGACCGGGGTCGAGGCGCATGCAGTCGACGATCTCCGCCGGCGTCTTCATCGTGGTGCCGGGCGCGAGGTACGTCACCGTGATCGACGCGGTCGCCTCGGTGTAGCCATCGAGGCCGACGTAGAACTTCGCCGGGCCGGTCGCGTTGAACGTGGCGGACTGGACGCAGTCCTCGTTCGCGGTGCCGGTGTACGGGCGGCAGTCATACACGCCGGTGGTGACCGCGGTGCCGCGCTTGACGTAGAGGTCGGCGTCGCCGGTGCCGGTCATGTGCACTTCGATGTGGCCGCCCGCGGCGACGTCGAAGGGACCGAACGTCTTGAACTCGTGGGCCGCGACATGCTGGTCGGCGAACGACTCGGTGCGCTGCATGCCGCCGGTCGTCGCCTGGAGGCAGAGCCCGAGCGCCTCGTCGGTGCGCTCCTGCCAGGTGTTGAGCGTGGTCTGGTTCGGCGCGTGGCACTCGGCGCAGATCTGCGACGGCGCGTTGCGGTTCATGCCGAGGATCGTGGTCGCCTGGCTCGCGATCTCGTCATCGGTGCCGGTGACGGGGTTGCGCAGGTTACCGGTCTGCATCTCGCCGCCGACCGTCTGCGGAACATCGGCCCACACGCAGCCCGCTGCTGCCGGATTCGCGCCGCAGTTCTGGATGAAGTCGAGCGCGGTCTTCGCGGTCGAGGAGTCCCAGCTCGCCTGATCCGGGAACGCCGTATCCGGCGGCATCCAGAACTTGTGCGCGGGGAGGTTGAACGTCGGCGTGGTGATGCCGGTCCACGCGGAGTCCGTCCCCTCGAGGCGCGATAGCCACTGCTTCGACCACTGGCCATCGCCGATGCGGTGACACGAGAGGCACGCGTTCGCCTGCGGCGAGACGAGGTGCTTCTGCAGGGCCCAGCCCTGACCCGCGCGGTTCACGAGCGCGTACGGCGTGTCGTTCGCGCCGAGCTGCAGATCCGGATCGACGCCCATCTTCGGCACGATCGTGCGGCCCTGCGCATCCTTCGCTCCGTCGATCCACGGCGAGTGGATGAACGCGTCCGCGTCGTGGCAGCGCGAGCACTCGATGCCGTTGCCGATGCCGCCGTGCACGCCGCTCCACAGATTCGTCGAGTTGACCGGATCCGCCGGGTGCGGGACGTGGCCACCATCGGTCTTCGAGTACAGCGCGTTCTGGAAGAAGCACGTCTTCCCGGAGAACGGGTTCGAGCCGATCATCGCGATGTCGTTGTACTGATCCGAGGTGAAGCCGCCGATGCTCTTGCGGCACAGCAAGGTCCACCGCGTGCCCTGCGCGTTCGTGCGCGTGGCGACGCGCGGGCCGGCCTCGCACAGCGAGTAGATGTACTGCGGGTTATCGCACTGCGAGACCGTGCCGCTCTGCGGCGCGCTGATCGATCCGTTCGCCGCGGTCACCGTCATCGGGATCGGCGTCGAGTCGAGGCAGTTGTACGTGGTGTACGTGCCATCGGTGTTCTTCTCGAAGAACGGAATCTCGCCGAGCTCGTCCACGCAACGCACGCCATAGACCTGCGGCGTGTTGATGTGGACCTCGCCGCTCGCGACGTTATCGGCCTTGCCGCCGAGCCCGTTCGCCCGCGCGTCGTCCCACGCCTTGAACAGGTCCTGCTCGACCTTCGCGACGATCTTCGATCCGCTCATCACACAGATGTCCACGATCGAGTCGGTGCCGGCCGCGAGCGAGGCCAGCATCGCCGGCGTGGGATCGCTCGCCCACTCCGGGCCGTAGAACGGCTTGGTCAGCGCCGGATCGACCACGGGGCCGATCAACGGGTTGCCGGACTCTTCCAGTCGCTCGGTCTTCGCGACCTCGGCGCAATCCAGCGTGCCGAGCGTGCCGCGGCGGGTCTGCACGTAGACCGCCTCGTCCCCGCTGAGATCGCGGGACAGCTCGACCATGACCCGGCCCGTGGTCTGGTCGTAGAGCGGCTTGACGGTCAGGGAGCCGTCGTCGCTACAGGCACCTAGGAGCACGGTCGTGAGGGCAATTCGGCGTAACAGCGAGGTCATCACCTACACCAGACGGATGAGGCCGCCGATCGTCGCACTTTTTCTGTGCGACTCCTTCCCGGGGGCTCCCGTCCGGATCTATCGCCCGGCCCCGTTTATGATGGCCGGATGGCCGGCGGGAGCGACGACTCCGAGCTGATGGACCGATGGCAGGGCGGGGACGCCCGCGCCGGTGAGGTGCTGGTCGAGCGCTACTTCGATCAGCTCTACAACTTCTTCCAGACCAAGCTCGATACCGACGCCGACGAGCTCGTCCAGCTCACGTTCCTCGCCTGCCTGGACGCCAAGAATCGGTTCCGCCGCGAGGCCAGCTTCCGCACGTTCCTCTACGCGATCGCGAAGAACCAGCTCTACGCGTTCGTCCGCAAGCGCTCCACGCGCGCCGAGCGCCAGGTCGAGCTCGAGGCCTCTTCCATCGAGGAGCTGGTCTCGACGCCGCGGACCAAGATCGCGCGGAACCAGGACTACGAGCAGCTCGTCCGCTGCCTGCGAAAGCTGCCCGTCGACCAGCAGACCCTCCTGGAGCTGCACTACTGGAGCGAGCTGGGCATGACCGAGCTCGCGGCCATCTTCGAGGCTCCCGAGGTGACCATCCGGAGCCGATTACATAGGGCTCGCAATGCCTTACGCGAGATCCTGGCGGCGGGATCGCTCCCGGCCGGGGTCTCGCTGGAGGCCATGGACGACTGGGCGCGAACGTTATCGGAGGTTCGCGGCTGATTTCCCCGGAGGCGAGCGTACAAGACGGTCCAGTGCTTCAGGAGGAGGGCGATTCCGTGCAACACGAACCCCGCGACCGACACTATCTCGACCTGATGACCACCCTGTCACGCCTCGCGCTGCCGCTGCTCCTGGTCGGTGCCTGTACGGCCACGGACGATCTCTCCGCGACGGAGCAGGAGGCCAAGATCTGCCCGGAGCTGAACTGCGGCTTCAACTCACCGGTGATGGCGTTCAACGGCTTCTTCGAGCTGGCGAAGAACGGCACGCAGAACGACCAGGGCTTCGCGATCATCGGATTCTCGAAGAACAACGTCAGCTACACGCTGGACGTCTCGAACGGAGAGCTGTCGGGCACGAACCCCTCCATGCCTCGACTGGACCACGGTGGGCTCGTGGGCTCGGTGATCTGGGTCAGCCTCCATGGTGCTGACATCTTCGCGATCCGGGTGACGTCGGTGGGGAAGATGCCGTTCTCCGCTCCGCCCGCGGGAGACACGGAGACCTACGTGCTCGACTACGCCGGCACGCCAACCTATGGGGAAGTTCCGAGGCGCGGCTGGAGGAACGTGTGCGGCGGTCGCTGGAACCCGCCCGACGAGCTCCAATCTGGACCGGCGGGTGACCTCGTCGGCATGGGCAACGCGGAGACCTACGGGCAGTACGCGATCGAGTCGGTCCTGTTCGACCAGGATCGCTTCAACATGGAGGAGAAGACCCTCAACGAGAAGCCTGACTCCGGCTGGTTCAACATCGGCTGCGCCGGGCACACGCTGTCGAAGCTGTACCTGACTCGCAACACGATCGCGTCGCAGGGCGCCGGGTACTTGCCGCTCTGGGCAGAGCGCCAGGCGACGCTCAAGTTGCTGACCGCTGACTACTGCGGTCAGGGCTACTCGTTCACGGTGGCCGGTCAACGCCTCGACTGGCGGGGCGGCAGCGCGGAGTACTTCAGCCCTCCGATCGCCCTCGAGGCACGGTGGGACGAGCACGGCGCGATCTGTCTCGATACGCCCCGCATGACCAAGGCGACGACTCCGGAGGGCATGGCCGAGTTCCGCAACATCGAGGAGTCGATCGCCTTGCACTGCAAGAAGCGACCGGAGCCCTGCGCGGATAGCGATATGTTCCAGTTGAACCCCGGCCTTCGCGTCAGCGCGCTTCGCTAACGTAGCGCCGTCTCGACCGTCAGGGTGGTAGCGAGCGAATGGCGTCGTCGTAGCCGCCCGCGGCCGTGTACCAGTCGCGCGCGAGCTTCGCGAGCCGAGAGGATTCGCTCGGATTCGTCGTCGCGAGGCTCCGTGCGACCGCGGCGCGCGCGCGCGCGATCTGGCGCTGGTACAGCGGTCGCGGATCACGCTCGAGCATGGCGAGCGCGGCCGACCACGCGCTCGAGGCCGCGCTCCGGTCGGCGAGCCGCTCGTAGCCACGCGCCGCGGCGGTGTACGCATCGGCGGCGGCGAGCCGCTCGTAGACGTCGTCGACGACCGAGAGTGTGTCGCCGAGGGTCTTCAGCTTGGCGGTCGCCCTTCGCGCCTCGTCGGGAGCGGCGGTTCGCGCCGTGACATAGCCGGCGGCGATCGCACCGAGCGTGCGCTCTGCGCGCTCCGGGTCGGTCGCCGCGATGCTCATCGCCGCGACGGCCCCTGCGTCGTCGTCGATCTCGTCGAGTAGCCAACCGAGCTGGAGCTCGCACCACGCGATCGCCGCGCCGAGATGGGGCTCGGCCCGCCGGTACTCGGCGCACGCCGCGCCGAGTCGCGACCGTGCGAGCGCGCCATTGTCGGTCACGAATCCGTGGGCAACACGGGCGTCGAGCGTTCGCTCGTGGCCCGGGCCGAGCACGCGTTCGAAGGTGTCGGCGGCCGCGCCGAACGCGCGCTCGCGTTCGGTTGAGGTGGGCGCGACCATCGCGAGGTTCTGGTCAACGCAGACCAACTCGATATCGATTCGCGTCGGGTCTGCGGGCAGGATGTGCTTCGCCTTCTCGAGCAGGGACCGCGCCCCTTCGCGATCACCGCGCGAGAGCTTTGCGGTCGCGAGGTTGTTGTAGAGAAGAGCACGCCCGAACACGCCGAGCTCGCCCGCACGGGCGGCCATCGGTTCGATCAGCGACAGCCCATCGACGGGCCCCTTCTGTTTCTCGACGAACACCAGGCGCGCGAATGCCTCGATCGCCGTGGCGTCGTCGCCGCTCTCGATCGCGAGCTGAACCGACCGCGCCAGGGTCAGACTTGCTCCATGGTGCTCGAGGGCGATCGCGGCACGGCCCTGCACGAGCAGGGCGCGCGCGATCACGGGGGCGTAGTGCGTCGCTTCCGCCGCACGCACGGCCACTCCGGCTGCCGTCTCCGCGGATGGATCCACGGCGATCGCGAGCACCCGTGCGCGTTCCACGGCGGCCGCGGCCAGCTCCACCCCCGCGGCCGCGATCGCCGGCGGCGGGGCGATCTGAGCCGCATCCTGATCGGCGCAGCGCCGCGCATCGGGCAGCGAGTGCGCGGCGAACACCGCATTCGCCGCATTGTCGTCGGCGACCGTCGACAGCAGGTCCGCGACCGCACCGAGCGCCGCCTTCGATCGCGTGAGGCATGACAGCCGGCGCTCGTACAGCGCGGGCGTCAGCTCGGAGCGATGGTGCGCCTCGCACGCCGCGCGATGGGCGCCCGCCCAGGTGACCGCGTACTGATCGAGGTCGCGCACGACACGCGTCGCCTGGTCGTCGCCGTGCAGATGCGACGTCACCTTCGCGCGCGCGGAGTCGTTCCACGCCGTGGCGATCTCGCGCTCCGCCCCCGCGCACGTATCGGGCTCCGCACCACTCGTCGCGGCGCGACCCACCACGAACGCACCGCCGAGCGCCGCCACACCGAGCACCGCCGCGATCCTGCGGCGCCGGATCTTCGCGGGATCGCGGTCGAGCTCGCGCAGGAGCTCCGCCATCGACGGGAAACGGGCCGCGGGATCGACCTGCGTGCCGCGCGCCACGATCGCGGCGATCCACGGCGGCGGCTCGCCGAGGCCCTCCTTCAGCGACACGCAGAACGCGAACTGGTCCGACGCGGCCGAGACGGCCTCGCCGTCGCGCTGCTCGGGCGCCATGTAGCGCGGCGTGCCCGCGCCGCGATCGCCGTCCTCGAGCTGCGCGAGCCCGAAGTCGAGCACGCGGACCCGACCGTCGCTGCCGCGCATCGCGTTGTCGGGCTTGAAGTCGCGGTGGACGAGCCCGGCCTCGTGCACCGCGGCGAGACCCTCGCCGGCCTGGCGATAGACCGCGACCATCTCGGGAGCGCGGCGCGGCGTCTTCGCGTACGCGCGCAGGCTCTCGCCGCGGATCCACTCCATGACGAGGTAGACCTGGTCATCGAACAGCCCGACGTCGAAGATCGGCACCACGTTCGGGTGCGAGAGCTTCGCCAGCGCCTGGCCCTCGCGCAGGATCCGGTCGCGCGCCGACGCGATCGACGGCTTGACCAGCTTGATCGCCACGCGGCGATCGAGCTCGGGGTCCCACGCGCCCCACACCACGCCCATGCCGCCCTGGCCGACGATCTCGAGCAGGTGATAGCGGCCGATCTTGACGGCGACGTTCTGATCGAACAGCCGCTGCTTCAGTTTCGCGAGAGCGACGCTGCGCTCGAGGTCGTCGCGCTGGGCGACGGCCCCCTTCATCTCGGTCGGAACGGTGAGCTTGCCCTCCGGCGGGTCGGTAGCCACGGCGTGCGTCCTTACTGTCCCATGGCCACCATCGCGCCGCCCGGCCAGTGGTACAGCTCCCGCATGAACCGGAGTACGCACCCCACCGCGAAGCAGCCGATGCCCGGCAACGTCAAGAGCGAGCTCGCGAAGCGCAAGCTCATGGACACGTACCTCGCGCGGCCCGAGTACCAGCGCAACGATTATCTGAAGGGCATCGCGCTCGCGATCGGCGTGCCGGCGAAGCAGAAGCTGATCGACCAGATGATGACCGAGCTCGAGAACGGGAAGCTGTTCAAGGGCCAGCCGTGGGAGCCCCCGGCTCCGGCGACCAAGTAGATGAAGGCGTTCGCGTTCACTCTGGTCCTGCTCGTCGCGTGCAAGGACAAGCCGGCCGCTGACACCGCGGCGGCGGCGGGCGTCACCGACTTCTCGGACCCGCTGGCGCTCGTGCCCGCGGACTCCGACATGATCATGAAGCTCGACCTCGGCGCACTGCGGAAGAGCGCGTTGTGGCGGACCTACCAGCACGACGTGCTGATGTTCCTCGCGCCGACGTTCGCGCGCTGCAACTACAACCCGTTCGACGAGATCACCACGATCACGGCCGGCTTTCCGGGCGGCGCGAAGCAGGGGATGTTCGTGATCCGGAACATCGATCGCGACAAGGCCACGAAGTGCCTGCGCGAATCGAAGGCAGAGACCAACACCACGGTCGCGTTCGATGGCGACTTCATCACGCTGACGAACAAGAGCGGCGCGGTGAATCTGCTGCTGTTCGTCGACGCGAAGACGCTGGTCATGCAGGGCTCGAAGAACCCGACGAAGACGGAGCTGACGGCCGCGCTCGGCATGGGCGCACCGCTCCGCAAGGATCCGGCGATGGTCGCGGCGCTCGCGAAGCTGTCGCCGACGGCCGCGCTCACGTTCGTGTCGCGGCCGGGATCCAGGCCGATGGCGGAGGGCCTCGAGCAGAAGCTGGGCGTCCCGGCCACCGGGTTCCACGCGTCGCTCGAGGCGACCGATCGGCTCGCGCTCCGCTCCACGGTCGAGCTCACGAGCGCCGCGGATGCCACGGCGGCGATCCAGACCGCGCAGGCCCAGCTCGATCAGGCGAAGGAGTTCTTCGAGACGGTGTCGGCGAAGGCCGACGGCGCGAATGTGGTCGTCGAGATCTCGGCGACCGAGGCGCAGATCAAGGCGCTCGTCGAGCTGGCGAAGACGTTGATGCCCGAGTAGCTACGGCGCGATCCGCAGCCCGAGGTTGATCGCGAGCTCGCCGGGTGACACCTGGCTCTGCAGGAGCACGCGCACGTGACGGGTGTGGACGGCGATGCCGGCCAGCGCGTGGGCGGTGAACGGCGTGGGCGAGTCGCTCTCGGAGCCGGTGATCACGGCGGTGCCGACGGGGAGGTTGTCGGAGTTGATCGAGAGCGCGCTCGTGAGCTGCGCGACGATCTCGCTGCTGCCCGCGGTGAGGTCGATCCCGCCGCCGCCATAGAGCACGAGGGTGTTGTTGAGGCGGACGCCGGTGGTGACCTCGATCGGCACGCGCACGGTGGTGACGTTGACGTCGAGCGTGCCGGTCGAGCTCATGTGGATGGACTTGCGATCCTTCGTACCCTCGACGACGAAGTGGCTCTCGATCGATCCACCGGAGGTCGTGCCCACGGTCCACGACGCGTACTCGAGCCCGGTGGTGGCGGAGACGCCGGTCCATCGCACGGGGCCGGGCGCCGAGGGTGGGACGATCCGGTACTGCACGTGCGCACCGAGGGTGAACAGCGTGCCGTCGAGATCGTGGATGGTCGTGGATTCGTAGAAGCCGTTCGCGAACACGGTCCACCGCGGGTGCCTCCAGCGCCCGAGGTTGACGCCGGCCATGCCGGCGAAGTTGATGATCGATCCGCCGAGCAGCTCGTTCGTGGTGCCGATCGCGACATCGCCGTGGATGCCGCCGGCGCCCGCGCCGATGAGGATGTCGCCCGGATCGGGATCGTAGTCGACGTTCATGCCGGCCTGCGCGATGGCGACGGTGTCGGCGAACGCGGTGAGGAGCCTCGGGAACTGCGAGAGTCGGTACAGCTCGTCGATCTTCGTCTTCGAGGCCGCGATCAGGCCGTCGACGCTGAAGCCGATGTCCTCGGCGATCTGCTGGCCCTGCGCATTGAGGGTGAGCTCGACGGACGAGTCCGCGTGCGCAGACGTCGCGAGCAGGCCGAGGAGGAGCGCGCGGCGCATTCCCCAGCGTACCAGCGCATCACCCGCCGGAGCGCGCGAGACCGCGGAACAGCCGGATCACGCCGACGATGATCGGGCCGAATGCCACGATGTACGTTCCGCCCTGCTTGGAGGCGTGGTCGTGCGTGATCGCGGTGATGGCGATGCCGATCACGATCAGGATGATGCCGAGGATGATGTCGCCGTTGATGCCGCTTGGCTTCTGGTTCTGATACTGGTCGAACATGCCCAGGTCCGGACGGAGGCCCGTGCGCCGGCGTCGCACGCCGTAAGAAACGCCTGGTTCCCCAAGTACTTACGGTGGTACACCTCGGTGCATGCGTGGGGCGCGGCGTCCGTTCACCTGGCAGCGCGAGGGCGAGATGCTCGTCCTGGCGGGCTCCATCGACGAGAGCGCGAAGCTGGGGGAGCTGGTGTCGTACGCGGCGAACGGCACCCTGGTGCTCGATCTCGCCGGCGTGACCTTCATCAACTCGATCGGCGTGCGCGAGTGGTTGCGCCTGCAGCAGGCGGCCGCCGACGCGAACGTGGTGCTCGAGCTGCGGCGGGTGGCCGAGGTGCTGATCCACCAGCTCAACATCGTGCCCGCGGCGCGCGGCGCGAGCGTGGTCACGTCGTTCTACGCCTCGTACCTGTGCGAGCACTGCGATGACCAGGTGCCCAGGCTCCTGGACGTCCAGGAGCACGCGGCCGAGCTCGCGCAGATGAAGCCCCCGGGCATGATGTGCGGGGCCTGCAAGAAGCCAATGGTGTTTTGCGACCCCGCCGAGCTGTATTTCTCGTTCCTGTCGGGCGCTTCGCCGCTGCGCTGATATCCTCTGCGACTAGGGATGGATCAAGCGCGCCTGGGACGCTACGAGATCATCGCTCAACTCGCCACGGGCGGGATGGGACGGGTCTCGCTCGGCAAGTCAAAAGGAGAGGGCGGCTTCGAGCGCCACGTGGTGATCAAGTCGCTCGACGCGGTCGACGTCGATGACGCCGAGGCGACCGCGATGTTCCTCGATGAGGCGCGCATCCTGGGCATGCTGCACCACCAGCACGTCGCCGCGATCCAGGAGGTCGGGCGCGACGATGCCGGCCGGCTGTTCCTGGTCCTCGAGTACGTGCACGGGCACAGCGCGCACGATGTGTGGGAGCGCGCGCAGGATCTCGAGATCCACCTGCCGCTCGACTTCACGCTGACGATCATCTCGGCGGCGGCCTCGGGCCTTCACTACGCGCATACCAAGCGCTCCGCGGATGGCGAGCGCCTCCAGATCGTCCACCGCGACGTCACGCTCTCCAATCTGATGCTCGGGTTCGACGGCACCGTGAAGGTGATCGACTTCGGCATCGCGAAGGCAGCGCTGCGCGAGACCAAGACGAAGTCGGGCTTCATCAAGGGCAAGCTCGGCTACATGGCGCCCGAGCAGCTGCGCGGGCAGCACCTCGACGCGCGGACCGACGTGTTCGCGCTCGGCATCGTGCTCTACGAGCTGACCACGATGCACCGCGCGTTCCGCGAGCAGTCCGATCGCGCGACGGTCGAGCGCATCAAGGCGGGCCGGTACACGCGCCCGTCGGAGCTCGTGCCCGACTATCCGCCGGCGCTCGAGGCGATCGTGATGAAGGCGCTGCGGGTCGAGCCAGATCAGCGGTACGCGGACGCCAACGAGATGCGGATCGCGGTCGAGAGCCTCGGGCAGGAGCTGCGGCTCGTCGTCGGCGATGCGGCCGTGGTCGATACGATGATGCGGCTGTTCCCGAACCGCGCGGAGCCGTGGCAGCGACGGGCCACCACGCGTGCGGAGACGGAGTCCGCGATCGAGGTCGAGTGGGAGGATCCGCACATCGGGATCACGCGCGAGGCGCCGCCGGGCGCGCTCCAGATGCTCCTCAACAAGCGCGAGGCCGAGCCATCGACACCACCACCGCTGCGGGCGATCACCGACGCCGCGGCCGAGTTCGTGGTCGACAGCGTCACCACGCGGATCGCGACGAACCCGCTCGAGGCAGAGCCATCGCTGCGGTCGCGCGGCCAGCACGACGATCCGGTGGAGACCACCGGCGAGATGATCGCTCCGCCGACGTTCCTCGAGCCCGAGCGACGCGCGCACTCCGATGCCGACGACGTCGCGCTCGGCGACGTGATCTCGTCGCTCGACCTCGATCCCACGCCGCTGCCGGCCGCGATGCCGCTGCCCGACGACCCGGAGCCGCCGCCGCCACGGGCACTGCCACTGCCGGAGCCGGAGCCGAAGACCGAGCCGAAGCGCGCGCCGCTACCGAGGCCACCGCCGGCGCTGACCGTGAAGGTGCGGCCGCCGCCGAGCGGAAAGAACCAGAAGACCGCGTTCATCCGGGCGCAGAAGGCGCCGCGGTCGCGCGTGTGGTTGTTCGCGGGCACGCTCATCGTGGCGGTGTCGATCGCCGCGGCCGTACTGATCTACCTCTACGATCAGAAGCAGAAGGCGCTGCACGACCGCGCGACGCCCGTGCAACCCGCGGACGAGCCCACGGTGCCAGCGCCTCCCGGCGACGGGAAGACCGCACCGATGCCGTCGTTCCCCGTGACCGAGGACGCCGGCGCAGGCTCCGCGGAGTCGCCCGATGCAGGCGCGGGCTCGGCGGTCGCTCCGGTGCCGGGCACGGTCCACGTGCGCATCACCTCGACGCCCGCCGATGCCACCGTCCTCCTCGACGGTGGGCGCCTCGGGCACACGCCGTTCGAGGGCGACCGCACGCTCGCGCCCGGCGAGCACGTGCTGAAGATCCGGCTCAAGGGCT
Source organism: Haliangiales bacterium (assembly GCA_038203335.1). Taxonomy (GTDB): domain Bacteria; phylum Myxococcota_A; class Polyangia; order Haliangiales; family Haliangiaceae; genus JABFXX01. The sequence goes on from JBBRED010000032.1 coordinate 18,038, forward strand.
ACTCGCCCCAGAAGCGCACGATCGAGGTCACCGGCACCGACGTCGACGAAGCGTTCGCGCTCGTTCGCGGCAACTGACCTGCGCAACGTTGCGCGTCCCACGTTCGTGGGGCTTGCCTAGCCGCGGATCCCGCCGAGCACGATCGTCACGAGCTCGCCGATCACGGCCGGCGCGTTGGCGGCCGAGACCCGGCGGCGGCGCAGATGCTCGAACAGGATCGTGTCGATCGCGCCGAGCACGATCAGCGCCGACACGCGCGCATCGACGTTGCGGATCAGGCCATGGTCGCGGGCGATCTCGGTCAACGTGATCGCGCGCGTGGTCAGCTCCTCGGCGAGTGCGTGGATCGAGCGCCGCTCTGCCGCGGTCGGCGCACGCATCTCCTGCAGGTAGAGCAGGACGCGAGGCGCGTGCTGCGCGACCACGGTCGAGAGCTCGCCGGCGAGCGCGAGATAGGTCGTCGCGAGCGTGTCGCGCTGGGCGCGGTGGAGCGCCTGCTCGCAACGCTCGAGCGCGGCGATCACCTTCTCGCCGACCGGCGTCATGATCTGCTCGACGAGATCCGCCTTGTCACGCGCGTAGCGGTAGAAGCTGCCCTTCGCGATCTCGGCGCGCTCGACGATCTGGTCGATGGTGACCGCCGCCGTGCCCTCGGCCAGGAACAGGCCAAGCGCCGCATCGTGCAGTCGTTGCACGGTTTCCCGGCGGTTGAGGTCGCGCTTGCCGCCCTCGGGACCGGGACGTTTTTTGGGGCTTGCCACGGCAGGAAGATAATGTGACCATGTAGTCATGATTTGCAAGAGGAGCCTTCCATGATCGGTATCCCCCTCGGGCTCCTCGTCGCGAACGCGACCGAGTGGGTCGTGCACAAGTACGTCCTCCACGGCATGGCGAAGACCAAGGGCAGCTTCTGGAGCTTCCACTGGCACGACCACCACCGGAACGTCCGCAAGAACGACCACGTCGATCCGGACTACCAGGCGCCGTTGTTCTCGAAGTGGAACGGGCAGAGCAAGGAGGCGGTCGCGCTCGTGGGAACCGCGCTCGCCGGAGCCGCGCTGTTTCCGGTCGCGCCGTTCTTCGCGGGCACGATCGTCTACACGACGATCAACTACTACCGGAAGCACAAACGCGCGCACCTCGACCCGGTGTGGGCCCGCGAGCACCTGCCGTGGCACTACGATCACCACATGGGCCCGAACCAGCACGCGAACTGGTGCGTCACCCGGCCGTGGTTCGATCACCTGATGGGAACCCGCGAGCGGTTCGCCGGCACCGAGGCCGAGAAGACGAGCATCGAGAAGCGCGAGCGCCACCGGAATGCCGCGCCGCCGCTCGCCGTTGCAGCGATGTGATCCGAGTCCTGTCGCTGGTGCTCATCGTCGGCTGCGCTCGCCCCGTGAGAGAGGCGGCCGTGCCGGTGCCGGCGGTGAGCAGCACCCCGTGCGTCCCCGGCCCACCCCTGCGCGCCGTGGACATCTACCGCACGCTCGAGAAGTACGCGTGGTCGCTGTACCTGAGAGAGGACGAGCCCGCGCCACCACCCACCACGTACGGGTCGTGCAGGGTCGACAAGAACGTCGTGTCCGCGGCCGACGGCACGGTGGTCGCCGAGCTCGGCTGCGGTGTGCGGGTTCTGGTGCCCGGCATCGTCGATGGTCTCGGGCTCCAGGTCGGCGCGCGCGGCCAGGACGTGCTCGATCGCGCGCCGGCGCCCGAGCGTTCACTGACGTGCGTGGCGAACGGACCCGCTCAGGTCCGCTGCAACTTCGAGCGCGGTCCCGATCAGGATACCGACTCCGACTGGTACGTCGTCGCCGGTGCGCTCGACACCGACGTGCTCACCGGCGCGGCGGCACGCGCGTACGTGGCCTCGCGCGAGCTCGTGGAGATCGAGGTCAGCGTCTGGTGCCACTGACGGCGGTGATCGCTTCATCGAGCGGAAGCCACGCGCTCGCCGACGTCACGAACGCCGGCATCTCCGGCATCGGTCTTTGATCAGTCGTCGTCATCGTCGTCATCGTCGTCATCGCCGTCGCCCGGCCCGTCGACGCCGAAGTTGACGTCGAGCCGGAGATCGAAGCCGCCCTCCGTCGCTTCGACGTCATAGGGGTTCATCGGGGCCAGGACCGGCAGCGGCGTGAGCGGCGGGAGCGGCGCGAGCGGCGCACGGAACCGGTCGCGTGCAAACCGCAGCGCGTCGCGCGCGGCCTCGCGCGCTTCCTGAGCGGCGTGGCGCTGATCTTCGGCGGCGTGGCGCTGGTCCTCGGCGGCGTGGCGCTGGTCCTCGGCGGCGCGGCGCTGGTCCTCGGCGGCGCGGCGCTGGTCCTGCGCGGCACGGCGCTGGTCGTCGTCGTCGCGGCGCTCGAGCTGGCGCTCGGTCTGATCGAGCCGGCGATGCAGGCGCTCGATCACGCGCTGGATCCGCTCCGTGCGCTCGGCCATCGGTGCCTCGGGAGAGAAGTCATCGTCGGCGTGGGCCACGACGGCCTCCGCCTCGTCGTCGTCATCGTCGTCATCACACGCGGCCGCGGGGGCAGAGTGGGTGACGAGCAGCCAGCAACCGATCAGAGCTGAAGCGAGCACGGGAGTAGGGCGCACGGAGCCTCCTTCGGTGGACTAGAGCCACGAGGCCGGGGCCCGGTGGACACGATCACAGCGATTTTTTCATGCAGATGCTGGCCGGGAGCTCGTCGTAGGGCGGAAAGCACGGGGTGCGCTCGTACCCACACCGGGTGTAGAGGGCCACGGCCTCGTGCTGGAGGTTCCCGGTCTCCAGGACGGCCGTGACGTGGCCGAGCTCGCGGGCCCAGGCCTCGAGCGCCCCCACGATCTGCCCGGCGATCCGCCGGCCGCGGGCCGCCGGGATCACGTACATCCGCTTGAGCTCGATGGTCCCGGGCGCGTGCAGCTTGAAGCACCCGCACCCGACGGGCTGACCAGCCTCGATCGCGAGCACCGCGGTCTCGATCTCGGCGACCTTGTTGTGCGGCGAGTACAGCGCCTGGACCTCGCCGTACCGAGCCTGGAGATCGGCATCGAGCCCGCGCACGAGCTCCTGGAACTGCGGGGTGCCGGTGGTGCAACGAACCATCGCGAGCGACATGCGCTCGCGACCATACCTAGTGACCGATGCGCGTGCCGTACATCACGAGCACGCCCCACCGGAAGAAGTCGTCGGTGCCCAGGAGCACGTGGCGCGAGATGCGGCCCTCGAACGCCAGCGTATGCCGCTTCCCGAGCTCGAACCCGAGCGTCGTGCCGACGTACGGCACCACTCCGAACCCGCGCTCGTCGTGGTTCTCCTCCAACCCGAGCAGGCCGACGCCGGCGCCGAAGGTGGTGACGATATCGTGGGTGCGCGCACCGACGAAGCCGCCGATCGGAATATTGAACCCGCCCTGGGTGCTCGCGCGCCAGTAGTCGTAGCCGCAGGTGACGCCGTAGATCGGCCCATCCTCGGCCTGCTCCGACATCTCGAAGGTCTCGGCGAGGCGAATCGCGATCCCCGTACTGTCTCCCGCGTCGACACCGGTGCCGATCGCGACCTCCATGTTGTCGCCGCTGGCGCGCGCGGCGGCGGGGACGAGGAGACCGAGGACGATCACCGCGCGTCGCATGCCCGGTAGAACGTCGCACTCGACCCGCGCTTACGATCGCGTAGGATTGCGCGCATGGCCGAGGACTGGTTACCGCACGATCCCCCACCTGCACTGCCGGCGAAGAAGTCGGTCGGCATGACTCTCACGATCTGGGTGATCCTGATCCTCATCTTCGTCGCGATCTACGGCCTGATGGACACCTCGCCGTCGCATCGAGGAGCCGTCGCCGAGAGCGGGTACTCCGGCTTGTGGATCGTGGTCGCTGGCGTGATCGGTGCTGCGGTGCCAGTCGTGTTCTTGATGGTGATGCTCCGCGGCTCGCAGCGGTTCAACGCGGCGCAGAGCGCGGGCCTCGATGCGCTCGCGCGCGGTCAGCATGCGAAGGCGTCCGAGATCTTCGATGCGCTCGCGAAGCGATTCCGCATGAAGCCGAACTTCGCGGCGGTTGCGCGCTACAATCAGGGGTACGCGCTCCTCCTCGGTGGCGACTCCGAGGCGGCGGTCGGCGCGCTGCTCGCGGTGGACCGCATGCCAAAGCTCGGCGACGATGGCGTCCGTCGCCTCGCGGCGGGGCAGCTCGCGCGGGCGTTCGCTCTCGGTGGCGACCTCGACAAGGCGACCCAATGGCTCGAGGCGCTGCGCACGCGACCGATGACCGGGGATCCGATCTACTACCAGGCGCTCCTCGAGGCGATCGACGCACTCGTGCTGTGCAGGAAGGGCGAGTTTGCCGAGGCCGTGAACGTTTACGAGCGGGCGTGGCCACTGCTCGAGGCGTACCTGCCGGTCCTCCAGATGCGCGAGGTCTGGCTCGTGCGCGCGTACGCGACGACGATGATGTCCAGTGTGCGCGACAGCGGCGCGGTGGAGCCGTGGCTACGCATGATCCGCGCGACGCCGCCGGGCGGATTCACGTACCTGACCGCGCACTGGCCAGAGCTGGCGACGTTCACCACCACGCAGGGCCACAGCGCCGACCTGTCCCTGCAGCTGCACCTGTCCTGACCCTTCGCAGCTTCCCGTCGTGTGCGTATGACGGAGCCATGATCCGTCCGATCGTCACCGCTGACCTGCCCGCGGCCGTGGCGCTGCTCGAGATCTCCGGGCTCGGCGGCGCGCAGGCGAACCTCGCGCGCTACCTGCGCTGCCAGCCGAGCTGCGGCTGGGCCGCGATCGTCGATGGTGCGATCGCCGGCATCGTGACGCTGCTCTCGCAGGGCCGCGTCGGATTCGTCGGTGCGATGGCCGTACACCCAGCGCATCGCGGTACGGGCCTAGGCCGCGCGTTGCTCGAGTACGCGCAGGCACGCGCGCGCGGGATCGAGACGTTCCTGCTCGAGGCCACCCCGCTCGGTGAGCACCTGTATCGCCGCCTCGGCTACGTGCCAGAGCACGAGAGCGTGATCCTCTCGCGCGAGGGCGCGATCGAACCGATCGAGTATCGGATCGCGCCCAGCGATCACGCGGCGATCGCCACGCTGGATCGGATCGCGACCGGCACCGTGCGCGACGACATGCTCGCCGATCTGCTCTCCGAGGGCGGGCCAGGCACCACCGTCCACGTCCATCGCGAGGCGGTGGGTGCGGGCCTCGTGATCGGCGATCGCCTCGGACCGGTGCTCGCGACCCATGTGGGTGTCGGTCGCGCGCTCGTCGATCAGCTCGCGGTCGCGTGTCGAGTTGTCACGATCCCCGAGCCGAATCAGGCCGCGCTCGCCGCGGTCGCGATGCACGGCTTCCGCGAGGTTCGCCGCCTTCGCCGGATGCGGCTCGGCCCGCCGGTGCCCGTTCGCACCGACTGGATCTGGGCGCTCGCGAGCCCGGGCGCGGGCTAGCGGCGGCGGAGGCCGACGACTTCGACGTTCTGCCCGCCGACGCGTGCGAGGTGCACGACGACCGGCGCCATCTCGGTGTGGTCGCGCTGCACGCGGAGACGAACGATGGTGTACGCGTCCTTGTCCACCGACAGCGGCACCGCCGCGCAGGTCCGGCCCTTGGGGCCGGCGGCGACGGTCGTCGCGAACCCCATGGCGCTGCCGTCGGCCTTGAACGTATCGACCGCGTACTGCGTCGCCGAATCGCGGAGCAGATACGACAGGGTCAGGTCGGTGAAGCATAGCCGCGGCTGGGTGGCGCTGTTCTCCACGGTGAACACGTCGAGCGGCGCCACGCGATCGAACCAGTAGCGACCGGTCTTGCGCTGGCGATAGAGCATCGTGTCGACGATGTACTTCGCGGCGCGCGGATCCGTGAACTTCGCCGCGCCGACGATCGCCGCGAGCTCGTGGGGCTTGAACCGCATGAGGAGCTTCGTGCCCCAGAATGCGTCGAACCGATCCATATCGACGAGCGGCCAGTACGGGAGCATCGGGCGCCAGTCACCCGGATCGAAGTGCTCGGTGTCGTACATGCCGACGCCCGGGATCTTCGAGTCGCGCTGGCCTTCCCACGGGTGCGTGCGCAGCCCGAACGAGAACAGATCTTTCATCGCGTCGGGGATGTCGAGGATGAACCGGTGACCGCTCGACGCTTCGGGATCGGTCGTGCCCATCACGCCGAGCGCCTTGCCGAAATCGATCAGGTAGTGCGTGATGTGACCATCGTTGAAGGCGTCGAGCGTGTTGTCTTCCTTCATGTCGGTGTGGTTCAGCCACGCGAAGATCGGGTACTGCCCGCGCAGGCTGCGGCGCTGCTCGTGGGGAAACAGGTCGTTCGGATCGTCCGAGCGAACACCCTCGCGCGCGTACGGGCCGAGCGGCTTGCCCGGAATGAACATGCTCGCGAGCACGCGGATCGTTCCATCAGCGCGTTTATCGACGAGCTTCAAGGCAGCGTCGAGCTTGGCGTCGGTGAAGCCCTCGCTCATCGCCTTCTTGCCGACGACGAGATCCTCGCGCCGGATGAAGCAGAGATGATCCTCGGGGACGTTGTAGCCCATCGCCCAGAGCAGGCGACTGACGATGATGTGCGCGCCGGTCTCCATCTCCGGGTACGCATCCATGTCGAACTTCAGGAGGAACTTGCGGTGAAGCGCATCCTCGAACGTGAAGCCGAGCGACTTGCCGCCGACCTTCGCGCCGAGGATCGTCCATGGCCGGTGATCGAACGGGTTCTCGCCGATGTTGGGTCCACGGGTCAGCTCGTCGAGCGTGAGCTCGCGAACACCGATCCGGTTCTGGAACCAGCTCGAGTCCGGAACCTCGTCGAGCGAGTTGACGTCGAGCACGCGCTTGACCGGCTTCAGTTCCATCGCACGGGTCGCGCGCCGGGCGACCGCGCCGTCGAACTTGTAGAGCCCGCGATAGAACCCTCGCTCCGACGGTTCGTCCGCGAGCGTCGCGCGGTCGTCGACCCGCCACACCGGCCTCGCCTTCGCGAAGCGGATCGTGCCGACGGAGGCGGAGCTGGTGCAACCGACGAGAGCACCGATGAGAACCACGAGCGAACCGAACCGCATCAGAACCTCCCGGCGCGCTCGCGGCGGCCGAATGCAGGCGAGAACACGAGGTTGAACGCGACGTCACCCTCCCGCGAGAACGCGAGCTGCGCGCGGGCGAGGAACGTGCGCATGGTGTGAACCTGGAGCCCCGCCCCGAAGCCCACGCGCACGGGCTCGTTCGCCGCATCGGCGTACTGCGCGAGCGCCTGGCCGACATCGACGAAGGTGTAGGCCGAGGCGTTGTTCATGATCGCCCACTGGTACTCGGCGGTCGCGAGCGCGACGGCCTTGTCGCGGAAGCGGCCGGTCGGATAGCCGCGCAGGTACTCGGAGCCGCCGAGGCGAGGCAGGTCGATGAACGAGATCCGCCCGTCCGTGCGCCCGTCGGTGCCGCCGACGGCATCGAGCATCGCGCGCAACGTCAGCGTGCGCGTGCCTTCGTACAGATCGAAGTAGTGCTGGATCTCGCCGCCGTACGAGTAGTAGCGCGAGGGATCCTTGTCGATGCCGCGCGTGATGCCGCCGTGACCGCGGATCAACCAGCCGGCTCCATCGAGGGTCTGGGTCGCATAGCGAGATGCCGGGCGGCGGCTGTCGTAGACGACCTCGTTCTCGACGTAGAGGTTCTTCACGCCGTCATCGAAGCCGACGAGCCTCGACGTATCGTATCGGTCCTCGATGTTCTTCATCTCGTCGGGGGCGCCGTCGAACGTGCGCAGCATCAACGCGCCGGAGAGCCGCGTGTGCAGCTCGTTGGTGAACGCGATGTCGATGGTCGCGACGTTCCGGACCGCGTCCTCCTGGAACCGGGACTCGATCACGACGTCATCTGCCGCCGGATCGATCAGCGAACCGGTGGGGGCCTCGAGCTCCATGCCGTTTCCGATGCCGTAGAAGTGCTCGTGCGGGCGTCGCTCGATGCTGCTGTCGGCCTCGAAGCGGACCGGGCCGAACAGGTGGCCGGTGCCGAGGTGCGCGCCGACGGCGTAGCGGAACTCGCCGCCGTAGTCGGCGCGCAGCTTGATCCGCTCGCCGTTGCCGAAGATGTCCTTGTAGAGGAGGCGCGCGCCCACCTTGAAGCCGAACCCCGACTCGTACCCGGCGGTCGGATAGATGCCGAACCGGCGGTCATCGGTGAACGTGGCGTCGGTGAAGCGGGCGAGGAGGTCGTAGCGCTCGTAGACGTAGATCGATCCTCGAATCGGCTGCATCGCGAGGGTCACCGCGAGCCTTGGAAAGAACAGCAATGCGCGTGGGAGCACACGTGCGCGTTCGGACGTCGTGGGCTCGTCCTCGACGACCACACCGGAGGCCTCGTCGGGCCGCGGCGCCGGCGCGTCTGGAGGCACGGCGACGACCTGGGTGGCGGTGGCAGGCTCGGACGCCTGTGGCTCGCCCAGCGAGACCGGTTCCGCACGGGCGGCCGAAACCAGTAAGACGGGCGTGAGGGTCAGAAGGTAGCGCATCAGGACGCTTCGTACTTCTTGCACCCCGCATACCGCCGCGACGCACCGTGGCAACAGCTACTTGGTCGCCGTCTCGGGGACCGAACCGTGCACTGGCGCACGGTGGAGCTCTTCCACGGGGAGATCGCGCCACCATGGATCCACGCCCTCGACGAGCGCCGGCTCGAAGGGCACACCGATGCGCGGGGTGAGGATGCGCTGGCCCCCGGCACGCGCGAGGTCGACGAGCTGCTCGGCGGGCTGCGCCCACGGGTGGAGTCCGAGATCGAACGTGGTCCAGTGGACCGGCATCAGGGTCCCACCGCCGAGCAGCTCGAACGCCTTCAGCGCGTTCGCGGGCCCGAGGTGAATCGTGCCCCACGCGGGATGCCATGCACCGATCTCGAGCATGACGAGATCGAACGGTCCATGGATGCGACCGATGTCGCCCATCTCCGGCGTCAGGCCGGTGTCGCCGGAGAAGAACACCTTCTTGGTCGCGGTCTGGATCACCCACGACGACCACAGCGTGGCGTTGCGACCGCCGATCCGGCCGGAGAAGTGCTGGGCGGGTGTCGCGGTGAACTTCAGCGTGCCGCCGGCGAGCGTATGCGACTCGTGCCAGTCGAGCTCGGTGATCAGCTCCGGTGCGACGCCGAACGTCTCGAGGTACACGCCCACGCCGAGCGACGTGATGATCGGAACCTTCAGCTTCGCGAGCTCGATCACGGTGGTCTTGCACAGGTGGTCGAAGTGATCGTGCGAGATCAGAATCGCGTCGAGCTTCGGCAGCTGCGCGACGGTGACGGGCGGTGCGTGGAACCGCTTCGGACCCGCGAACGACACCGGCCCGAGCCGGGTACCGAACACCGGATCGGTGAGCACGCGCAGCCCATCGACCTCGAGCAGCATCGTGGAGTGCCCGAGCCAGGTCACGCGGAAGTCCGTGGAGGAGATCGATCGGGTCCATGCGTCGAGGGGCGACGCGACCGGGATGATGCCGGGCGGCTTGCGCTTCTTCTTGCCGAACAGGAACTCGCGAAGGATCGATCCTTTCGGTCCCGCCAGGGTCGCGTCGCTCTGGAACGTGTTGCGAAAGCTGCCGTCGCGGAACTGATGAGAGGCGAGGGCCCGTTCGTGGCGAAGACCGGAGAGGCGCATGGACTGAACGTAGCCGACGACCGGCGCAAGCGCCGTCTGCTCGACGCCATCGAAGAAGCGCAACCCGATGGTTGCGTGTTTGCCCGGGGTGGTCCAAGATGCAACCAGGAGGTTGCCAATGACCACGGATCGCATCTCGAAGGAAATCGTTCTCGAAGCGCCGCGGGCCAAGGTCTGGCGCGCACTGACCGACGCCACACAGTTCGGGAGGTGGTTCGGCGTCGCGATGCAGACCCCGTTCGTCGCCGGCGCCACCGCGCGCGGCACGATCACCCACGCCGGCTACGAGAACCTGACGATGGAGCTCGCGGTCGAGACCATCGACGAGACCCGTGGCTACTTCTCCTATCGCTGGCACCCGTACGCGGTCGATCCGAACGTGGATTACGCCCGCGAGCCGTCCACCCTCGTCGAGTTCCAGCTCACCGAGGTCTCCGGCGGCACGAAGCTGACCGTGGTCGAGTCGGGCTTCGACCAGGTGCCGGCGCACCGGCGCGACGAGGCGTTCCGCATGAACGAGCACGGCTGGACCGCGCAGCTCACGAACATCGAGAAGCATGTCGCGACCTGAGGTCCGAAAGGCGGCTCCGCTGTTCGCGGCGCTCGGCGACGAGACGCGCCTGCTGCTGCTCGGCCGGCTCGCGACCGGCGGTCCGGGCTCGATCGCGCACCTCTGCGAGCGCTCCGATGTGACCCGCCAGGCGATCACGAAGCACCTCGAGGTGCTGTTCGACGCCGGGCTGGTCACGAGCTCGAAGCGCGGCCGCGAGCGGATCTGGGAGCTCGAGCCGGCGCGCCTCGCTGACGCGCACGCCTACCTCGATCGGATCTCCGCGCAGTGGGATGATGCGCTCGAACGACTGCGCGCGTTCGTGGAGGACTGATCAGGAGTGGCGACGCACGAAGTCGTCGATCAGCGCGCGCGCGATCGACAGCTTCGGCGGGACGACCGGAATCTCGTCGGGGCCGAACCACGCCGCGTCGACGATCTCGGTAGGATCCTCGACGATCTCGCCGCTCGCCCACGTCGCCGTGAACCCGATCATCAGCGAGCTGGTGAACGGCCACGGCTGGCTCCCGAAGTACCGGATGTTCGCGAGCTCGATCGCGGCCTCCTCGCGGATCTCGCGGGCCACGCAGTGCTCGAGCGTCTCGCCGACCTCCACGAAGCCGGCGAGCGTGGAGTAGAACGGCATCTTCGTGCGCGCGTTGCGGGCGAGCAGGCACTTCCCGTCGCGCTCGACGAGCACGATCACGGCCGGCGACAGCCGCGGGTAGGACGGAAACTGGCAGCTCGTGCACACGCGCATGCGCTCCGTGGACGAGCGTTCGGTGGGGCTGCCGCAGCGGCCGCAGAATCGAAAGTCGCGGTCCCACGTGGTGAGGCCGAGCGCGCGCGTGGCGATCTCGAACTCGGCCTCCCCGATTGCTCCGTAGAGCTGGCGCATCGGCACCGGCTCGGCCCCGGCGGGCGGCGGATCCTCGCCGAGCAGGCGGCCAAAACAGGACCGGCCATCGAGATGGCCGAGATAGAGCGCATCGCCGGCATCACCGCTCGGCACCGCGAGCGCGGGATCACGCGTCACGCACAGCGACTGGCCGGCGATCACGAACAGGAGGCCGCGGGTCTCGGCCGTCGTCACGCCTGGACTGAAAGGCATGCAGCGCCTTAGCACGCGCAGCGGCGCACGACGTCCAGGTACGGTCACGCGTGTCGTGGCCGCACCGTGAAGGCCGAGCGACGTCCACGTGAGTCGCGTGAACCGAAATGGTACACAGGCACGTGAGCACCCCAGATTTCCCCGCCGAGGGCGGCTGCGACTGCAAGGCCGTGCGCTACCGGATGTCGACGAAGCCGATGTTCGTGCACTGCTGCCACTGCACGTGGTGCCAGCGCGAGACCGGCTCCGCGTTCGTGCTGAACGCCTTGATCGAGACCGGCCGGGTCGACGTGATCGCGGGCAAGCCGGAGATCATCCACACGCCTTCGCAGAGCGGCCGCGGTCAGCAGATCGCGCGTTGCCCCGGCTGCATGATCGCGCTGTGGAGCACGTACAGCTTTCCGACCGTGAAGTTCGTGCGGGTCGGAACGCTCGACAATCCGAACCTGTGCCCGCCCGACGTGCACATCTTCACCGAGTCGCAGCAGACGTGGTTGAAGCTCCCGCCGGGCGCGCTGTCGTTCCCCGAGTACTACGACTCCTCGCGCTACTGGCCGCCGGAGAGCCTCTCGCGCCGCGCCGCCGCCATGCGATGACCGTAGTCCTGGCTAGCCGAGTAGCCGGAGCGTACCGACAGCATCGGTGTTCGCGCGCAAGCACCTGATCTCACGTCTGGTCCGACCGGCACGCCGGCTGCTCATGGCGCGGCCCATGAAGCGGTTCGCGATCCTCTACCTGCTCGTGGTCGGGTGCTCCTCTCCGGACGATTCGACGATCGATCTCGACGACGAGTGGGGCATGGATGGCCCCCTCGAGCCGACGCCCCCGCCGGGCAAGGAGGACTCCGAGCTCCGGAAGGGCCTGCTCGTCAACACCGACACGTCGCGCACCCAGGTGTGGACCGCGCGCAACAAGTGGGAAGACGTCGACACCACCGCCGCGAAGGCCGCGGGTCTCGCGTGGGAAGCGAACAGCGGCCTCACGTGGGACCTCAAGTACGGCATGTGGATCGAGTCGCTCGCGTGGATCCCGTCGGTCGACGGGTACTCCACGACCGTGCAGCTCACGACGCCGTGGGGCAAGACGCTGCCGTCGCCGAGCCTCGAGTGCGCGGAGATGTCGCTGTTCCTGCGGATCACGTTCTCCGCCTGGTACGAGCTCCCGCTGTTCTTCGAGACCCAGGGGACGGGCGGCGTGCGCGTGTTCTTCGGGCACAACGGCGTTCGCACCTCGGCCGGCCGGTACGCGAGCTCGCCCGAGTTCGCGATCAGGTACAAGGACTACTCGAAGACGCCGGGCTGGGAGACCACGTGGCCCAAGGACCCCGCGCTCCGGGCGAAGAAGATCGCCGGCGGCGATGACGCGCAGGTCGCGATCAGCCCGACGGCGACGTTCGGCACGTACCTCGACGAGCTGCACCTCAACAAGCGCGCCGGCTACTTCACGGTGATGGCCCTCGACTACCTCGGCTCGATGAACCTCGCCGACGCGGCGAACACGTACAACCTCGTTCCGGATGTCGTGCGCTCGGGTGACTTCCTGATCGAGCGCTGGCAGCGCAACGGCATCGGCCACACGCTCGTCGTCAAGGAGATCCACCCGCTCCCCGGTGGTAGCAAGGACATCACCACGATCAGCGGCTCGATGCCGCGCCGACAGGGCGTGCGCGAGAGCGGCCAGTCGTCGAAGAGCTACTTCACGAGCGACTACACCGGCGGGCTCGGCGTCAACTCCGACGGAGATCAGTACGCGAAGCTCGGCGGCGGCGCGAAGCGCTGGCGCGTCGCGAAGAACGTCGGCGGCTACTGGACGAACACGTGGATGGCCGGGGACGAGGCGAGCTGGATCAACTCGACGGCGTACACGCAGATCGGCGCGCGCCCGGCGCGGTTCCAGCAGATCCTCGGTCAGGTCACCCCCGCGCAGCAGAAGGCGGAGCTCCTCACGCAGATCGCCGACGCACGCCACCACCTCACGATGTACCCGGCGTCGTGCAGCGCGCGCGAGCGCCGCGAGCATGCGTTCGAGCAGCTCTACGACGTGTCGCACAGCGCGTTCGGCCAGACCGTGGCGCAGGTCGACGCCCAGTACCGCGAGCTCTCCGACTATGTCCTCGGCGAGCTCGAGTACACGAAGAGCAAGACGTGCTGCTGGAACTCGTCGACCGCGGGCATGTACGACATCGTGATGAAGCAGGCCGCGGCCGAGGAAGCCGCCGCCGAGGCCGCGAGCACGTGCATCGCACCGACGGTGTTCGCGTCGCGACAGGACGGCTACGCGAAGTGGGCGGCGTACGCTGCGTCGATCGGCCGCGCCGCGGACTGGAAGGCGTGGGCGGAGGACGAGTCGTGCCCTCAGCGCAACGTCGCGCAGGACACGGTCGCGACCGTCGAGGCCACGCCGTACTGCACGCTGGAGACCGGCGGCGGCACCCCGGCGTGCACCGATGCGCAGGAGCCGAACGACAGCCGCGCCACCGCGCGCACCGCGAGCGGCACCATGACCGGCCTGCAGATCTGCACGGCCGACGACGACTGGTTCAAGGTCGGCGCGCTCTCTACCGTGAAGATCGAGTTCACGAACGCGAACGGCGATCTGGATCTCGAGGCGTACGACGCGAACGGCACGCGCACCGCAACGAGCACGACCACCGGCAACTCCGAGCAGGTCACGGTGCCGGCCGGCGGCTCCGTCCGCATCTACGGCTACAGCGGCGCACGCAACGCGTACAAGCTGACGGTCAACTAGTACGGACAGCTGCCGGGTGACACACGCACGTGCTCGACGCCCGGCTGCGCGAGGACGGCGTCCGACGTGGCCGCGTCAGCCTCGCCGAACGGGAACGCGTACATCGTCGGCGCGTACCCCGCTTCCTGCAGCACCTGAAACGAGCGCATCACTTCCTCGGTCACGTACGCGTCGAGACCATGCTGCGCGACGTAGTCCGCGGCGTGGAGGTGGGAGATGCTGTGGGCCTGGATGTCGTGGCCGTCGGCAGCGAGCTGCGCGATCTGCGCCTTCATGTCGTCCGAGTAGTTCGGGTAGCGGGTGACCTCGAACGTGACGCGCGCACCGTGATCCGCGAGGAGTCCCCGCATCGCGCTCCACGCATCGGTGGCCTGATCGTCGAAGCCGAGCGCGAGGCCGCCGCGCCGCGGCTGGTCGGGGCGCAGCTCGTCGTAGCGGATGAAGTCGAGGTGGTGGGCCTCGGCGAGGAGGAGCATCGATTCGACGGCGTGCAGCGAGACCGTCTCCCCCGGAACGTGCGCGTGGAACAGCGCCACCACGTTCTCGCGCTCCGCATACGCGAGCGTCTCGTCGACCTCCGCCCAGTCCACGGCGGTGTGCATGTCATCGATCGCCGAGCTGCACAGCACCCGGCGGTCGTCCCAGCCATAGGTCAGCCAGTCGTCGGAGTGACATGCGCCGAGGAGGACGATCGCGACGAGCGCGACTCTCACAGCGGGCTCGAGGAGCGCCAGATCTGGGTGTACGGCGAGCCGCCCGCGATGTACGCGTAGCCCTCGTCGTCGAAGGCCACCGAGCGCACCGACGAGCCGGCGACCTTCGCGCCGTCGATCTCGATCTGGTACGTCGCGACCTTGTCACCGCGGCCACCGCGTTCGAACACCTGCCAGACGTCCTGCACCGCGACCATCCGGCCTGCGGGCGTGAGGAACGCGAGGCCGCGATCGATCTCGACGTCGGTGGTCTCCCACGTCGCGCCCTGATCGAGGGACACCGCATCGGTCGCGATCCACGCACCGTCGTCCGCGATCCCGATGAAGCGGTGGACCTCGCCGTCGGTCTGGTCACCGGTGCGCGAGGCGCTCGCGTCGTAGGCCGTGGTCCACGTCGCGCCGTCGTTCGTGCTGCGCCACACCACGGCGTGCCACGTGTCGCGGTCGCCGACGGTGGAGCCGCCGAACGTGGAGACCAGGAGCGATCCATCGGCGCCTCGGCCGAACGCCTCGGCCTGATCCACGCTGAGCCCGGTCGCCGGCTTCGCCGCCCACGTCGCACCGCGGTCGTGACTCGCAAAGAAGCTCGCCTTCGCGACGCCGAACACCATGTCGTCCACGGCCCACGCGCGCGGCGGGATCTCCCGCAGGTTCCACGTCGGATCGCCGTCACGCCACGCGAGCCCGGCGACGAGGAACGTGCCGTCCGACGTACGCAGGATCTGCGCGGCGCTCGGACTCCACGCCGGCGCGGCCTCGTCCCAGTTGCCGGCCGCGAGCGCGGGCTGCCCGGGCGTTAGCCTGACGAGCCGGTAGCCCCACGCGTCGCTGCGCGCGAGCATCCAGTAGTGCCCCCCGCCGCAGCCGATCCGCTCGACGATCATCGTCAGGTCGCCGCTCGCGATCAGCGGCTGCCACGTCGCGCCGAGATCGGTGCTGCGCTTGTCGTGGACCACGATCGCGCCGTCGTCACACGCCGACGCGTCTCCGAGATCGGCGGTGGCGCCGGGGATCGTGCCGGCCGCGGCGCCCGTCGCGTCGAACACGTACGAGGTGGTGCCCCCGAACAAGAGAAACCGGTGGTCCGCCAGCACGAGGAGATCGCGACCGGCGTTGGGCACCGCTGAGGTGACGAGCTCCCAGGTCGCGCCGCCATCGAGCGAGCGATGCACGCCCCACGCGGATACCGTCATCGCGACCGAGCCGTTGCTCTCGAGATCGAGGATGTACGGAGACAGCTCGGTGGCCGTCGGCTGCGGCAATGCGCCCATCGTCCAGCCACCGGCGCCCTGCGCCGCGATCGCGTTCGCGACCGGCGCGAACACGAACACCTTGCCGGTGCCCGCCTCCACGCGCCACGTGCGTTCGGCCGCGAAGCTCGGTGTGCCCGCGACCGCGGTCACCGCCTCGGTGGACAGGTTCCACGTCGCGAGGCCGAGGGCGGGCACGGACGTGGTGACGTCCGGTCCCGTGATCGCCACGCGCGTCAGCGCGCCGACTCGCGAATCGAGCGGTGACCACGACATCCCACCATCGCGCGAGATCCGGTTCGCCATCACGACGACGTCTCCGCTGCCGGCGAGGAACACGTCGCGACTCGTGAACTGCGGAGCCGAGTACGGCTCGAACACCAGCTTCTCCGGCTCGCTCGACGATGACGAGGACTGAGCTCCGCACGCGGCGAGGAGACCGAGGACGACAAGGCGAGACGACATGCATTCAGGCTAGTCGGCAGCGCTCGGATCAGCGCGCCGACTAACCACGGCCTCATCCAATTCCTCGTCGACGATGTGCGCCGGCGCGCGCCGTGTCGATTGCGCTCGTCGTTACCTCGAGGCTACTTCTCGAACACCGTGAGCGTCTGACCCTGCGCGAGACCGGCGGCGAACCACAGCGTGTGCACCGCGGCCTCGTGCTGGACGAGATAGTCCACTCCGTCGACGAGCGGCACGCCGTTCAGCGCCACGCCCGGTGCCGCGTCGCTCGGAAACGACAGCGAGATCGCGAAGCCGGGGGGCACGCCGGTCAAGGCCGTCTCGACCTTGATCGAGTACGACGGGACGGCCGCACCTCCGACCGCATAGATCCCGGTCGATACGTCGAGGGGAACCAGGACCCCTGTCCCTCCCTGGTCGACGTCGAGCCTGCGCGCGAACGCATAGCCGTTGAACAGATCGGTCATCTCCGTGGCGTTGCACGTCGCGTTCGCCCCCGCGTCGACGAACCACGCGGTCGACACCTGACGTACGCCGGCGGCGACAGAGGGGTCGTCATTGCTCCAGTCGTAGAGCAACGTGGTGGTCGGCATCGGCGGCGTGTCGATCTCCAGCTTGATCCGCGTCCCGCCATCGTCCACCGTCGGCATCACGCTCGCGGGCCACGCGATCCCGAACCTGCGCTGAGCGGCGGCATCTCGATTCTCGAGGCACGCCCAGCGAGGGTTTGGGTTCTCCACGCTGTCGGCATCGTGCAGGCTCGCGAGCGTCGTCTCCGTCGGCATCGGGAGGTTGTTCGTCGACGCGTTGAAGCCGAGATGAGTGAACCGGTCGTTGAGAAGGGTCAGGTAGCTGGTGAGAAAGTAGTTCCCGACGCCGCCGCCGCACCCGCAGGACGCGGCACCGATGGTCGTCGTCGTCGGCGTATCGAACTGGTCGTGACGGACGACGCGTCCATCGGGGAACACCGTGAAGGTGGACGCGCCCGACATCATCTGGGTGGTCACGCCACAGTGAAACGTTCCGAGCCAGGACACCCGGGTGCGCGCGAACGCCGGGCCGGTCGCCGAGCCGGCGATGCTGCTGTCGTGCTGGTCGCCGGTCTCCGTCGGCCACGCGGTGGTTCCGGAGGTCATCGTGTACACCGGGTAGAACGCGAGCCCGATCTTCGCCTCGGGGTTGCAGCCCGTCTGGTCCCCGAGCACCTCCGTCCCGCCGATCTTCAGCGAATCGGGGAGGCTGATCGGCGCCATGGGAAAGTGAAGCTCCAGGTCGTCGGTGCTGACGGTCATATCGTCGGTCACACCGTTGCCGAGGACACGCACGCCGTGAAGGAGCCCGGGGCCGCCCGTGTCGCTGCCTCCACCATCGCCGGGCCCGCCGTGAAACCCCGGCTTGCTGAAGCACGCCGAGAGCAACGACGCGCATGCGATCGCGGGGAGCCTCATGACCACCCCAGTATCGCACGTGGGACACTCGCGCCGTGAAGCCCGACGAGGTTCTGGAGCGCGTGACGCTGCCCGATGGCAAGGAGATGGTCCTGACGAGGTGGGACGATCACATCGCGATCTCCGTCGGTGGGCGCAGCCTGATGTCGAGCCACGAGCACGGCTCCGAGGACGAGCTCGGTCGGGTGGTCGCCGAGCGGCTGGTCGGTCTCAAGGCGCCGCGCGTGCTGATCGGCGGGCTCGGACTCGGCTACACGCTGCGTGCCGCGCTCGATCAGCTACCGAAGGCCGCGCGCGTGGTCGTCGCCGAGCTGGTGCCCGCGGTGGTGCGCTGGAACAAGGGTGCGCACGGCAAGCTCGCGGGCCGACCGCTGCGCGACAAGCGCGTGCGCGTGATCGTGGACGATGTCGGCGCCGTGATCGCGAAGCGAGGTACGTACGACGCGATCCTCCTCGACGTGGACAACGGCCCCGATGCGCTGACCCACGATGCGAACGCGAAGCTGTACAAGCGCGCCGGCCTGGTCCGCGCGCGGGCGGCGCTGCGCGCGAACGGCGTGCTCGCGGTGTGGTCCGCGTTTCCGTCGCGCACGTTCACGCGGTGGCTGCGCGAGGTCGGGTTCACCGTCGAGCAGCTCCGCGCCACGCCGACCACGCCGGGCGGCCCGCGCTACTACATCTGGGTCGCGCGCCGCGCCTCGGTCAGTCCGACCCGGCGTCGGGCTTGATCGGATCGACGAACGTCTTCAGCTTGCGCCAGCCGTGGACCGGCGACCAGCGCAGCAAGGTCATGCCCTTGCCTACGAGCGCGCGGCCGGCCATGTCGACGGCGTCGATGGTGTCCATCGGGAACACGCGATAGATCTGGCGCACACCCCGCGGGCACAGCTCGATCGCGCTTCCCTGATAGACCGCGAGCGTGCGGGCACCCTCGGCGGGCGTCAGCATCGCGGCGCGCAGCAGATCATTCCGGGTCGCCGACTTCGTCGTGCACCGGCCGACGGTCTCGGCCTCGTTCCAGCACGTCTCGGCCCACGTCCACGTCGGCGTCACGTCGGAGCTGGCGCGCAGCACCGGCTCGTTCGAGTCCGTGAAGTAGTCGTGGAAGATGTCGTGCTCGACCCGGTGGTTCTTGTCGAGCCGGAACGTGTAGCGGTCGTCGATCCCGCACATGTCCGTGTAGTGCTGCGTCTGGTACAGCGAGCCGTTCCACGCGAACACCGCGCCGTCGTCGTTGCGATCGGACCATGCATAGTCCGGGTTCTCGATCCGTTTCCAGGTCCGCCCCTGGTCGGTGCTGGTCCCGATGTTCGAGTCGCTGAACCCGACGAGCTCGACGCCGATCAGACCGATCCGGTACCTGCACGGCGCATCGGTGGCGGCGCACTCGGCGACCGCGATCTTGCGCCAGCGGATCTTGCCGCCCGGCGTGCGCACGCCGAGGTCCTCGCCCGACTGGGCGTAGATGACGCCATCGCGATCGACCGCGACGTGATCGATGGAGTGATCCTCGAAGGCGCGCCGGAACGAGCGCCCCTCGTCATCGCTCACCCACGCCGCGCCGTGGTGGGCGACCGCGAGCTGCGGCGCGGCCGGGGCGGCGGAGACCTCGAGCGAGGATTCGGGATCGATCTCGATGGTGCGCGGATCGACCGGCGTGCCGATCGGAAGATCGGGTGCGGTCACGGCTGGACAGCCGAGATCGTCATCGAGCACGGCCTGCCGTGGCGCCTCGATCGTCTTCTCGATCGTGACCACCAGCGGCGGGGGCATCGGTACGGCCGCGACCGCAGCAGGCGCGGGTGGGGGGCGCGGGGGCGGTGCGTGCAAGAGCACGAGCGCGTGCACCAGGCCGACGACCGTCGCCGCGCCGGCGCCGAATCCGGCGGCCAGCGCCAGGCGCCGCCGCATCCGGGACAGGCGAGGGGCGCGCCGATCGACGATCGGTGCGAGCTCGGGTTCGCTTGGCATCCGGGGGCTACGCTCGGGGCGCTGCAGGTATTCCCCGGCAGTTCGCTGCAACCGGCTCGACCGGCGCGTTGTCCCACCTCGGGGCGAATCGCCCCGGACCATGCGGGAATCCGGAATTCTGCCTGCGACGTCGAATTCGCCGGCCCCGGTATGCGTCCCGTGTCACGTGATACGTTCACTCACCGGGGGATCATGAACGCACTCCTGCATTTGACGCACGACTGCAACCTCCGCTGCCCGTACTGCTTCACGGGCAAGAAGTTCGATCGTGAGATGACGATCGACACCGCGAAGAAGACCGCGGACTTCATCGTCGACTACGCGAAGCAGCACGGCCAGCGCGCCGTGTTCTCGTTCTTCGGCGGCGAGCCGATGATGGCGTGGCCGGTGATGAAGGAGCTCGTGCTCTACGCCGAGCAGGTCGCGAAGGACGCCGGCGTCACCGCGCTGTTCCGCATGAACACGAACGGCATGCTGATCAAGGAGGAGCACCTCGAGTTCTTCGAGGCGCACGACCTGATCTTCATCCTGTCGATCGATGGTCACGAGGAGATGCACGACTCCGAGCGCGTCACCGAAGGTGGAGTCGGCTCGCACGCGGTGCTCGCCAAGAAGCTGCCGCGCTTCCTCGAGCACAACCCGGGCCTCATGGCCTCGGTGGTGATCACGCCGCACAACGTGGTGCACGCGGCGAAGGGCATCGGCTACCTGTGGGACCAGGGGTTCCGGTACCAGATCATCAAGCCCGACGTGACCCAGGCGTGGTCGCGCGAGAACGTCGCCGAGCTCGAGCGCCAGTACAACGCGGTCGCCGAGGACTACCTGACGCGCACGCGCGCGGGTGACGAGCTGTATCTGAACCTCCTCGACGACAAGTGGATCAACCACGCGAAGGGCGCCGAAGGGCTCTCGATCCGCTGCGACGTCGGCAGCTCGCAGATCTCGATCTCGCCGGCCGGCAACCTCTACCCGTGCGTGCGCTGGGTGAAGGAAGACGAGGACGGCGTGCCGAACCTCGGCAACGTGTTCGAGGGCTTCAAGGCCGAGCAGCTCGCGAAG
The DNA here is from genome assembly GCA_038203335.1 of Haliangiales bacterium. Lineage (GTDB taxonomy): Bacteria > Myxococcota_A > Polyangia > Haliangiales > Haliangiaceae > JABFXX01. Next base: position 39,000 of record JBBRED010000032.1, read on the forward strand.
ATCCGCGCGGAGTCCGCGGCGCCGAAGCAGCCGTGCGGCGACTGCTCCTACAACGATGGCAGCTGCGCCAACGAGTGCGCCTGCGAGCACTACTCGGCCACGGGCCGCATCGACACGCCAGCGCCCGCGCTGTGCGAGCACGAGCGCGTGATGGTCCCGATCGCGAACCGCGTGGGCAACACGCTGTGGCGCGAGCGGAACCCCGTGTTCATGCAGAAGCTGTATCCAACTCTTCCGAAGCTCATCCAGATCCGAACCGACCGCAACGACCAAGCCGACGACGGAGCCAACCCATGAAGAAGAAGCTACCGGTTGTATCGAAGCCCATGCCCGCTG
>JBBRED010000033.1:0-38647 GCA_038203335.1 Haliangiales bacterium
CCGCGCCGGCGCGGGCCCGCTCACCGGTGATGGCCTGGCCGCGATCGTCAAGCGCATCAACCAGGCGCGCCGCCTGCGCGCCCAGCTCGACAAACGCACCGATGGCCGCATCACGGCGCAGTTCGCCGACTCGGGCCTGACCGAGGACCATCTCAAGAACCGCGAGAAGCTCGAGCTCCTCGAGGCGAAGGTGATGGCCGAGGTCTCGCGTCGCTATCCCGAGCTCGGGCAGGCCGCGGCCGAGTACAAGCAGGACTCCGAGCACGGTACGTGGGAGCTGCGCTACGGCGCCGGCCAGCACGGCGTGCGCCGGCACACCACGCTCAACACGGATCTCGTGCGTTCGGCGGAGTTCGTCGAGCTGCGTACGATCAGCGCCGAGCTCCGCTCCACGCTCACCGAGCCGCTCACCCTCGTCCACGACAAGGACGAGCCGCGCGAGATGAAGGGCTGGGACGAGATCGCCTCGGTGATCGACGAGCTCGGTCGCAAGGGCCTCGGTCTCCAGCGCTACAAGGGCCTCGGCGAGATGAACGCGGACCAGCTGTGGGAGACCACGATGGATCCCGAGAAGCGCCATCTCCTCCGCGTCAAGGTCGAGGAGATGGAAGAGGCCGATGGCATCTTCACGAAGCTGATGGGCGATCTCGTCGAGCCGCGCCGCGAGTTCATCGAGCAGAACGCGCTCAACGTCCGCCGCCTCGACGTGTAGCCGCGCGCTGCGCAGTGCGCCTCGCTGTCGTCCAGCGGGTATCTGCGCCTGGGCACCCGCGGTCCCCGGCATCCGGACCGAGCACCCGCAGTGCGCACCCAGGGAGCGCGATGGCGCAGTTCACAGTGCGCGATGCAGCGCCTCCGCCAGTAGCGGCGACGCGTGCTCGCAGTCGTTGAGCCGCACGAGCTGCAGCTCGGCGATCGACGGACCCGAGAGCACGTTCAGCGTCGCGGGCGCCTGACGAAACATCCACACGCGCGATAGCGGCAAGCCGAGCACGCGGCAGAGCAGGGCGCGATTGACGGCATCGTGCGCGGCGATCAGCGCGGTGTCGTTCGGGCCGAGGCGGGCGATCGTGCGGACGAGCACCGGCCACGCACGCTCCTCGACGTCGCCGAGGGTCTCGGCGCCGGGGCCTGCGGGAACATCGCGGTCCGGCTGCGAGCGCCAGGTGCCGAACATCTCGGCGTGCGAGAGCTCGATGTCGGAGGCGAGCTTGCCCTCCCAGTCGCCGTGGGAGATCTCGAGCAGACCCTCGTCGAGCTCGAGCGGCGTGGAGCGGCCCTCGAGGATCGCCTCCGCGGTCTTCCGCGCGCGCGACAGCGGGGACGCCACCGCGATCGCGATCGGCAGGTGCGCGAGCCGCACCCCGAGCGCCGTGACCTGGGCTTCTCCGTCGGGAGACAGCGGAATATCGGTGCGACCCTGATAGCGGCCCTCGCGATTCCATGGCGTCTCTCCGTGGCGAACCAGCAGCACGTTCATACGGCCGAATGTAACGTGTTGCGCGCCGCGTCACTCGGTGGTGAACGCGCGAACCGTCTCGATCTCGACGCTGCGCCCGTGGTAGCCAAGCTTCCATGACTCATCGCAGCCGCATCCTCGGCATCGGTATGTCGGTGCCCAAGCGCATCGTCACCAACCACGATCTCGCGACCAAGATGGAGACGTCGCACGAGTGGATCGTGGAGCGCACCGGCATCGAGCAGCGTCACTGGGTGGAGGAGGGCGAGACCGGCACCACCCTCGCGACCGCGGCGAGCTTGCAGGCGATGGAGCGCGCCGGCGTCGCCGCGAAGGACATCGATCTCATCATCTACGCGACTCTGTCGCCGGATTTCTTCTTCCCCGGCACCGCGGTGTTCGTGCAGCGCGCGCTCGGGATGAAGGAGATCCCGTGCCTCGATATTCGCCAGCAGTGCACCGGCTTCATCTACGGCCTCTCGATCGCCGACGCGTACATCCGCACGGGCATGTTCAAGAACATCCTGATGATCGGCTCCGAGGTTCACTCGACCGGCCTCGATGTCTCGACCGCCGGCCGTGACATCACGGTGCTGTTCGGTGATGGCGCCGGCGCCGTCGTGATCGGGCGCGCCACCGACGAGGAGCACATGATCCTCTCGACGCACATCCACGCTGATGGCAGCGAAGCCGAGATCCTGTGGACCGAGTACCCCGCGAGCGCGCGGCATCCGCGCATCGACGAGGCCGCGATGGCCGAGCGGAAGCACTTCCCGACGATGAACGGCAAGAAGGTGTTCAAGCACGCGGTGACGCGCATGCCTCAGGCGATCATGGAGGGCATGATCGCGAACAACCTGAAGCTGACGGACATCGACATGATGATCCCGCACCAGGCGAACCTGCGGATCAATCAGATGGTCACGCAGATGATCGGCATGCCCGTCGAGAAGACCCACAACACGATCATGAAGTACGGAAACACCACCGCCGCTTCGATCCCGATGTGCATGTACGACGCGATCGAGCTCGGCAAGATCAAGCCGGGCGACATGGTCTGCCTCGTCGCCTTCGGCGCGGGCCTGACCTGGGGCTCTGCGTTCTTGCGCTACTGAGCTACGCAGCGGCGACAGCGAAGATCGTGTCGACCTCGGCGAGGATCTTGTCCTCGGTCACGCCCTTCGCGAGGGCGAGCTCCTTGACGAGCAGGCCGCGCGCGGTCTCGAGCATCTTGCGCTCGCCGAACGACAGGTCCTTGGTCGCGCGGAGAACGGAGAGGTCGCGCATGACCTCGGCGATCTCGAACACGGAGCCGGTCTTGATCTTCTCCATGTACTCGCGATAGCGGCGATTCCAGGTCTGCGTATCGCGCGGGATATCGCGGCACTTGAGGATCTCGAACACCTCTTTCACCTGCTTGGAGGTGATGAGCTCGCGCAGGCCGACGGAGCCCGCGTTGACCGTGGGCACCATGATCTTCATGCCCGTGTCGATGATCTTGAGGATGTAGACAGCCGTCTGGCTGCCGCCGATGTCCCTCTGCTCGAGGCCGACCACCTCGGCCACCCCGTGGACCGGATAGACGGCCTTGCTGCCAACGGTAAATGCTTGCTTCAACAGATTGCCCCCAGCCCCACCATGCTAGCAGCGAGGATGGTGGCTGTCAAACTACACCACCTCACAACCAGCCGATATCATTGATAAAGCCGTAAGCAGGGCTACCGAGACGTGGCGTATTCCACGATGGTCGCGACCGCAAAGCCGGTTCCGCCCTTGGGCTGCGAAGGCCGCGTGGTGGACAGCGAGGCCGGGCCCGCGATGTCGACGTGGACCCACGGGGTGTCCTTGGCGAACGTCTTGAGGAACAGCCCGGCGGTGATCGCGCCGCCGAACCGGTCTCCGGTGTTGCGCATGTCCGCGATCTGGCTCTTCAGCTGCTCGCGCAGGCGGCCGTTCAGCGGCAGCCGCCACATGTCCTCGCCGGAGCGCTCGGACGCGTTCATCCACGTCTTCAGCAGCGCCTCGTGGTCGGACATCACGCCGGCCGTGTACGGCCCAAGAGCGACCATGCAGGCGCCGGTGAGCGTCGCGAAGTCGAACATCTCGTCGGGCTGGATCTTCGTCCGCACGTACGTGATCGCATCGCCGAGCGTCAGGCGGCCCTCGGCGTCGGTGTTGTTGATCTCGACCGTGGTGCCGTCCATCGACGTCAGCACGTCACCGAGCTTGTATGCGTTGCCCGAGACGAGGTTCTCGCAGCACGCGGCCACCACGTGGACCTCGACGTCCGCGCCGAGCGTGGCGATCGCATCCATCGCGGCGATCACGGCGGCGGCGCCCGACATGTCGACCTTCATGTCCTCCATGGCGGTCGAGGGCTTCAGCGAGTAGCCGCCGGAGTCGAACGTGACGCCCTTGCCGATGAACGCGATCTTCTTCTTCGCCTTCTTCGCCGGTTTGTAGGTCAGGTGGACGAGCTTGGACTCCTGCGCGGAGCCCTGGCCGACGGCGAGGAACATCCCCATGCCGAGTTCGGCGCACTGCTTCGCGCCGAGGATCGTCGCGGTGACGGTGCCCTTGTGCTTCTTCGCGATCGCCTGCGCATCGAGGGCGAGCGCGGTTGGCGTGATCACGGCCGCGGGCTCGTTGATCAAGTCGCGCGCATGATTGATCGCAGCGCCGATCACTTCTCCGCGAGTCACCGCGGTGGCGAACAGCTTCTGCGCGGCGGCCGACGGCTTCTTGCCGGCCTTCGGCGCCGCGTCGGTGACGATGCCGAAGCTCTTGAGCGACGTGGGACGCTTGTGGTCCTCGCCCGTGAGGTAGCGGCCGAACTTGTACGAGCCAAGGACCACGCCCTCGGTCACGTGCTGGATCAGCGCGGCCTCGCGGCTGCCGCTGAGCGCGGGAACCAGGAACGCGAGCGACACGACGGACGCCTTGTTCGCGGCCTGCGTGATGATCGCTGCGATGTCGCGCGCGGCCGGCGTGGCGAACTCGCCGCGCGCGCCCGCTCCCACCACCATCACCCGGCGCGCCGGGATCCGGCCGTGCGTGTGAACGCTGATCGACTGCCCGATCTTGCCCTCGAACGACTCGCTCTTCGCGACGTCCGCCAACACGCCACCAAGGGCCTGGTCTGCTGATTTGAAAATGGGGTCTCGGGTCGGGTCGCCGAAAGCGACGAACGCCACAAGATCGACCGGGGCCTGCAGCAAAGGACCGGCGAGGTGGGTGACGGAGACAGTGCCCTTGTCAGCCATAAATTCTCGAAACTCCTAGGAAAGAGGCGGTGTTTATAAGGTGGGTTCTGGCGGAAGTAAAGGAATCAGATTGCCTACATTGACAGTCGAAAGCGTGGATCCGTAGAGTCACTACACACCACGACTCCGGGGGAGTTTGAATGCGATCCAAGGTGATGACTGCGCGCCCCGCGGCGCGTAAGGGAAACGGTAGTCGCACGAAGAAGACGGTGGCCGTGGCGTCGAGGAAGTCGGAGCCAATGATCCAGATGGTGGAGAGGAAGTCCTCTCGCAACATCCTGGAAGTGCCCAAAAAGGCAGGCGAGCTTCCGATTCCGACTGCGACCTTCGTCTTTTGATCAATGGCCGCACACGTGCGGCCAACCTAACCAACCTAGTCGACCGCGGTCTCGAGAGTCTTCTTGAGATTCCGGGCGTCTGCCCATCGCGCGGGCGAATCAAACGCGATGGCCGCTTTCGGCAGCTCTGCGTAATGCTCGATGAGCATCACCAGGTCGTCGAGGCGCTCGGCTCGGATCGCGCCCGCTCGGCCCAGGCCGGCGATCCGTAGATACAGCTCCGACACGTCCAGGTCGTAGTGCACCTCGGGGGGCTGCCCCGGGTCACGAACCAGCGGGTCGAACGCGCACACCACGTCGATCTCGTTCGCGAACGCGATCGCAGTGCGGAGGTCCCACAGGCCGTCCGGCACCCAGACGCGCGTGGTGCCAACGGCTTCCTCGGTGGCGATCTCGCCGAAGAACTTCTTCATCGTGTCGCGATTCGCGGCCGATGCGGCGAACAGCGCCGGCGACCGGAACACGACGTATCCGGCCTTGAGCTGGTCGACCGCGAGCCTGAGCTGCGCGAGCGCCGCGCGGCCAGGAGCACTGTCGCGGAAATCGCCGACGGTCGCGTCGTGCGGCCACACGCTGGTCGCCTTCGGCGGCTTGCGATGCGTGAGCACCCACGGTGCGACGAGTGCGATCGCGCCCTCGGGAGATCCCTGGGCCCACTTCGCGAGTGAGCTCGGCTTCAGCGGGCCCGCATGAAGCACCGACAGTTCGAGCAGCGAGCAGTCTTTGAAGTACCGCTCCCGCTCCATGCGGTCGGGAAGATCGACGGTACCGATGCGAACAGAGGTCATGAGGTGGTATGCGTTAGGCGCCGGCGGAAGCTACGTCCTCGTCGGAATTCCCGCAACGGAGGGATCCATGAAGTTCTTCATCGATACGGCAGAGATCAAAGAGATCAAAGAGGCCGCCGCCATGGGCCTCGTCGACGGCGTGACCACGAATCCTTCGCTCGTCGCGAAGAGCGGTCGCAAGTTCCGCGAAGTCCTGCTCGAGATCTGCGACATCGTGAAGGGCCCCGTGTCCGCCGAGGTCGTCTCGGTCAAGCACGACGAGATCATGAAGGAGGCGCGCGAGCTCTCGGCGCTTCGCAGCAACATCATCGTCAAGATCCCGCTGATCCCCGAGGGGCTCAAGGCCGTCCGCACGTGCCACGAAGAGGGCATCAAAACGAACGTCACGCTGTGCTTCTCGGCGACGCAGGCGCTGCTGGCGGCGAAGGCCGGCGCCACGTACATCTCGCCGTTCGTGGGCCGTCTCGACGACGTCTCGACCAGCGGCATGCAGCTGATCGGCGAGATCGTGCAGATCTACGACAACTACGGCTACGACACCGAGGTCCTCGTCGCCTCGGTCCGCGGTCCGATGCACGTCCAGGAGGCCGCGCTCCTGGGCGCGCACGTGATGACCGCGCCGCTCAGCGTGCTGCTGCAGCTCAGCAAGCACCCGCTGACCGACCTCGGCCTCGAGAAGTTCCTCAAGGACTGGGAGAAAGTCCCGAAGTGATCCGTGGGTCGTTGCTCGCCCTCGTCGCGGTCTCCCTCGGGGGATGCACCGACGATGGCGGACCGCGACTCGACGCAGTCACTCCGGCGGCCTCTGCCCGGAATACGATGGTGACCTTGACCGGCCAGCGCCTCTGCGGCGACAACGATGACTGCGCGCATGCGACCGGCTCGATCGTGCTCGGGCTATCACCGCCGCAGTTCCAGGCGAACGTCGTCGCCTCCGATCCCACCAGCATCCGCGTCGTCATCCCGTCGCTCGCGGAGGTCGGTGACACTCACCTGATCGCCACTGTCGACGATCGCTCTTCCAACGCGCTCGCGTTCGAGGTCCTGCCGTGACCGATCCCGTTGTTCCTCCCGCGCGCCGCGCATTCTCCGTCGCTGTCTACGCCCGCCGTGGCACGCAGATCCTCGTGATCGAGCACAAGCGGCTCAAGACCTGGCTGCCCATCGGCGGCGAGATCGAGGCGAACGAAACTCCACTCGAAGCCGCACGCCGCGAGCTCCGAGAGGAGACCGGGCTCGAGGGTTCGTTCCGCCCGCTGCGCGATGCGCTCGACGGTGTCCCGGCCGGCCTCATCGGCTACGAGGAGCACCCGGCCGGCACCAAGGGCCTGCACATGAACTTCGTGTTCGTGTGCGACGTCCCCGCCGACGCCGACGTCACTCCGAACGAGGAGTTCAGCGCCTGGCGCTGGCTCCACCGCGCGGAGCTCGATCGCCTCGAGTCGCCGCTCAACGTCCGCCAGTTCGGGTACCTCGCGCTCGGCGCCGCGTTCGCCGAGCGGTGAGCCGTGCGGATCCGCCAGCACGTCAATCCGAAGCAAGCGCACTTCGCGCAGTTCCGGGGTGAGCGCCCACCGCTCGACGAGCGCCTCGTCGAGCTCGAGATCGGCTGCGCCGACGCGCAGTTCCTGTTCGAGCGCGCCGCCCGCGACCCTTCGCGCCTCTACGTGGGCGCCGAGATCCGCGAGGACCTGACGCTCCTGGTCAACCGCCGCGCTCGCTCGCTCGGCGTCCCGGTCCACGCGGTGTTCTGCCAGGCGCAGCTCCACCTGACCGAGGTCTTCGCGCCTGGCTCCGTCGAGCGCGTCTACGTCAACTTCCCGGACCCGTGGTTCAAGCGCCGCCACCGCGAGCGCCGGATGGTCGACGAGGAGCTCTCGGAACAGATCGCGTCGGTACTCCGTCCTGGTGGCGAGCTGTTCGTGCAGTCGGATGTCTGGGACATCGCGCTCGATGCGCTCGCCACGTTTGATGGAGATGGCCGGTTCGAGAACCAGACCGATGAGTGGTGCTTCTGGCGTGGAGGGAATCCGTATGGTGTGCGGTCGTGGCGCGAGCAGAACGCGGAGGAGACGGGCCTGCCGATTTGGCGGATCCTGTACCGGCGGGCGTGAGCCTTCGTCGCGAGCCGGCTGGGGCCGCGACCGAGAACTTCGTGCGCGACCACTCGTCAACGCGGCCCGACCGAGCGTCCGCGCCAACGACACTCCCGCTACACCGGGTTCGGATCCATCACGGTCGCCTGCTTGATCTTGTCCAACCGGAACTGCCGATCATTCCCGGTCTCCAGATCCACGCAGTTCAGCAGCGTGATCTGCCGATCGAAGACCAGGTTTCGAATCCGTACCAGCCGGGGCGTCAGCTCCCACGCCTTCTTCTCGTAGACGATCCGCAACGCGCGCGACTCGAACCACGCCGTCTCGATCGCCTCGCGGACAGAGTTCGGGATCGGCAGTGACGGCACGCCCACGAGCTGCAGCTCACTGACCAGCGTGAGCAGCTCGCGCTGCGCGGAGGTCGACAGCGCCGCGCGCACCTTGTCGGCGGCTTTCTCGATCGCATTCGGGAACGGCATCAACCGCTGCTCGACCGCGAGGCGCGCGAGAGCGACCAGGAGCGCGGCTTCGCGCGCGGTGAAGTTCACGGGCGGCAGCTGATAGGACTTGTCGAGCGCATAGCCGCCGCCGCGGCCTCGGTCGGCGCGGATCGGCATGCCCGCGTCCTGAAGAGCCTCGAGGTCGCGATAGATCGTGCGAAGCGTTACGCCGAAGCGGGCGGCGAGCTGGGCTGCAGTCACGCCGGTCCGGCGGGCCCGGAGGGCCTCGGCGAGGGCGAACAGGCGGGTCTTGCGGCGCATCGGGCGATCGAGCAGCTCAAAGCTGACAAAAGGCTGTCACGAAGGGGGTCCAAGGTCGAGACAGAAAGGACGAATCGCCATGGCTACCATGAGTCCAGATCGAGCGCATTACGCCTGGTGGCAGTGGCTCGCGGCGATCGCTCCGCCCACCGCTAACCGAGGAGATCGTCGTGAAGCTCTACACCAGCCAGATGTCGTCCAGTGCCCGGAGAGTCAACCTGACCGTGGCGCACCTCGGAACCGTGATCGATCAGAAGCTGGTCGATCTGAGGAAGCAGGTCGATCGAGCGGAGCTCGGCGCCGTTAATCCGAACTGCAAGATCCCCGTGCTGTCCGATCCCGCGAGCGGGCTCGCGCTGTGGGAGTCGCACGCGATCATGCAGTACCTGTGCGATCGCGAGCCGGCGAAGAGCGCGGCACTGTATCCGACGGACATCGTCGTCCGGGCCGACATCAATCGCTGGATGTTCTGGGTCAACGCGCACCTCGGACCGGCGATCGGTCCGATCAACTACGAGAAGATGTGGAAGACGTTCGTGGAGGGGCCCGATGCGCGGCCCGACGAGGTGCTGATCGCGCGGCACGAGAGGTTCGTGCACCAGGTGATGGCGGTGCTCGACAAGCACCTCGAGAACCGGACCTGGGTGGTCGGTAAGACGCTGACCCTCGCGGACTACTCGATCGTCGCGACGTTGATGTATCGCGCGCCGACGCAGCTCCCGCTCGAGCCGTACCCGCACGTGCTTGCGTATATCGCGCGGGTCGAGGCCACCGAGGCGTGGAGGGCCACCGAGCCTCCGAGTTCGTTTCGCGAGGTCACGAGCCGGAAAGTGAAGATGAGCTAAGGTGAGCGCCGTGGCGAGCTACCGAGGCAAGAAGGCGAAGCGCAGCGACGAGTCCGCGCCGGTGCCGGATCTGCCCGCGCGGGCCGAGGGCGGGTTCCGTCTCGCGTCGCCGTTCGCGCCCGCGGGCGATCAGCCGAAGGCGATCAAGGAGCTGATCGAAGGCATCGATCGCGGCGAGGACGCGCAGGTGCTGCTCGGCATCACCGGGTCGGGCAAGACGTTCACGATCGCGAACGTGATCGCGCACGTCCAGAAGCCAACGTTGATCATCGCGCACAACAAGATCCTGGCGGCGCAGCTCTACGGCGAGTTCAAGGAGCTGTTCCCGGATAACGCGGTCCACTACTTCGTCAGCTACTACGACTACGACCAGCCCGAGGCGTACGTTCCGACGACCGACACGTTCATCGAGAAGGATTCGATCGTGAACGAGGAGATCGATCGGATGCGCCATGCGGCGACGTTCGCGCTGCTGTCGCGCAAGGACGTCATCATCGTGGCCAGCGTGTCGTGCATCTACGGCATCGGCGCGCGCGAGACGTACGCGTCGATGACGTGCGAGATCGACGTGGGCACCGCGATCGACCGCGATGCGGTGCTGCGGCGGCTCGTGGAGCTGCAGTACGAGCGCAACGACATCGATTTCCATCGCGGCACGTTCCGCGTGCGCGGGGACACCGTCGAGGTGTTCCCGGCGTACGAGGCGGATACCGCGGTGCGGATCGAGTGGTTCGGCGATCAGGTCGAGGCGATGAGCGAGATCGATCCGCTGCGTGGCGGGACCAAGCGCAAGCTCGAGCGGACCGTGATCTTCGCGGCGTCGCACTACGCGACGCCCGAGGACACGATGCGCAAGGCGACGCAGAGCATTCGCGTGGAGCTGAAAGATCAGCTCGAGCTACTCAGCTCGCAGGGCAAGTTGCTCGAGCGGCAGCGTCTCGAGCAGCGCACGATGTACGACCTGGAATCGATCGAGCAGATGGGCTTCTGCTCGGGCATCGAGAACTACTCGCGCCACCTGACGGGGCGTAGCCCGGGCGAGCCTCCACCGACGTTGATGGACTACTTCGGCGATGACTATCTGCTGGTCATCGACGAGTCGCACCAGACGGTTCCGCAGGTCGGCGCGATGTTCAACGGCGATCGTTCTCGCAAGGAGACGCTCGTCGAGTTCGGTTTCCGGCTGCCGAGCGCGCTCGACAACCGTCCGTTGCGGTTCGACGAGTGGCGCGAGCGCGCGAAGCGGACGGTCTACGTGTCGGCGACTCCGGCGGACTGGGAGCTCAACCAGGCGAAGGGCGTGGTGGTCGAGCAGATCATCCGGCCGACCGGCTTGCTCGATCCGGTGGTCGAAGTCCGGCCGGTGGCGCACCAGGTCGACGATCTTCTCGCCGAGATCCGCGAGCGCACCGCGAAGGGCGACCGCGTTCTGGTCACCACGCTGACGAAGCGGATGGCCGAGGATCTGACCGAGTACTACCGGGAGATCGGCGTGAAGGTGAAGTACCTCCACTCCGACATCGACACGCTCGAGCGCATCCAGATCATCCGCGACCTGCGGCGCGGCGAGTTCGATGTGCTCGTCTGCATCAACTTGCTTCGCGAGGGTCTCGATATCCCCGAGGTGTCGCTCGTCGGCATCCTCGACGCGGACAAGGAAGGCTTCTTGCGCAGCTCGCGCTCGCTGATCCAGACCATCGGCCGCGCCGCGCGCAACATCAACGGCCGCGTGCTGATGTACGCCGACAAGCAGACCGACTCGATCGTCCACGCGCTCGGCGAGACCAACCGCCGGCGGGCGGTGCAGGCGGAGTTCAACAAGCAGAACGGCATCACGCCGCGATCGGCCACACGCACGATCCTCGACGTACAACCCGCCGAGCCGATGCCCGTGAAGGGGCGCCGCGCGGTGCAGATCGCCGGCGTCGAGCTCAAGAAGCTCGATAGCCTCGATGGTGTGCGCGCGGCGATCGAGAAGCTGCGCACGGAGATGAAGCAGGCGGCGTCGGATCTCGAGTTCGAGCGCGCGGCGGCGCTGCGCGACAAGGCCCGCGAGCTGGAACAGCTCGAGCTCCAGATGCGATGACGGCGCGGGATGCGATCCTCGGCTTCTACGCGGTCCTCGATCGCGATGACGAGGCGCTCGCGCGCGCGTTGCTCGCTTCGGGTGCGCGCGTGCTCCAGCTGCGCATCAAGGCGGACCGTCCCGCCACCGCCGGGCAGCTGGTGCGCGCGGGACGGATGGCGCGTCGCGTGTGTACCGAGCTCGGTGCGGCGCTCGTCATCAACGACCGCATCGATGTCGCGCTGACGGTGGGCGCGGATGGAGTTCATCTCGGGCAGGCCGATCTGCCGCTCGCGGCGGCTCGACGGATTGCGGGCCCCTTGTGGATCGGGATCTCGACGCACGATCTCGCACAGGTCCGCGCGGCGCGCGATGGCGGCGCGGACTACCTCGGTTACGGCCCCGTGTTCGTGACACAGACCAAGAAGAACCCTGATCCCGTCCGAGGCGTGGTGGGGCTGCGCACCGCGGTGGCGGAGGCGGGAGGTGTACCCGTGGTGGCGATCGGAGGGATCACCCCTGGCGATGCCGCCGAGGTCTATGCGGCAGGTGCCTCCGCGATCTGCGCGATCGGGGCGGTGACGGGAGCGGCGGATGTGACCGCAGCAGGGCGGGCGTTCGCACGCAATATTGCCAACGATTCCAGCATGTAGCAGGATACCCCCGAGGATTTTGCGACTGAATACGCGACCTGCGCCGCCGTCGAACCTCCCAGTACGTACAAGAAGGATCACCACGCCATGAAGATCGGGCTCATCGCTGCCATCTCGACCATCGCCGGAGCGCTCGCATTTGCGACGTTCACTTCGTCTCCTGCCGAGAGCGCCGACGCGTGCGTTCACACGGAGTTCAAGACCGAGATGATCCGCGACGCGTGCAAGGCGGGCGGGCAGAAGGCGGCGAAGGACGCGATGAAGAAGTTCAACAAGGACAACAACATCAAGTCCTGCAACCAGTGCCACTCGAAGCTCGCGCCGAGCTACGAGAACAAGCCGGATGCGGTCGAGCAGTTCGCGAAGCTCGGCGGCAAGTTGATCAAGGGCTCGGGTGGCGGCAAGGGCGTGGGTGGCGGCACGGGCAGCGGCTCGGCCTCCCCGAAGAAGTGATCCGCGGCGGGCTGATCGCAACGGCGTGGGCCGCCGGATGCTGGACGGGCCCCACGCCTACCGCACCGAGCGCACCGCCGGTTCGTGCGCGCGCGTCCGCGAACACCCGGTTTCCCGGCGCGCGGATCTCCGCGGTCCGCGAGTGCGTGCCCACGGGGCGCACCCTGCTCGTCGTCACGCTGAGTACGCAGGCCGAGACGCTCGAGCTCGACCTCGCCTACGCGCCGGGCTCGGTGCTGCCGCAGACGTTCGTCGAAGGGCAGAGCGCCGAGATCAGCGTCTGCGCCGTCCACGGCTGTACCGGCTCGTCGCTGACGCTCGAGGCGCTGGAGCTCGGCGTCGGTGCGCGCGGGCGCTATCACGTGGAGGCGAACGCGGGCCCGAGCTACGACGACACCTTCGAGGCGACGTGGGCCGGCACCCCGTGGGAGGTGCGCGCATGCGACTACGAGATGAATCCGCCGTAGGCCGCGCCTACGACGAGCACTTCGCCTTGTTCCGCACGTCCTTCTTGATCGCCGTGTCGAGATCGCTCGACTGCTTGATCACGTTGGACTTGGGATACTTCTGCTTCAGCAGGCCGAGGTACGCGCGCGCCTCGGTGCAGTTCTTGAGCTGCTGCGCGGCGAGCGCGGCGAAGTAGAGGCCGTCGTCGGCAAGCGAGCTATCCGCGTACTTGTCGGCCAGCACCTGGTACGAGGCGATCGCCTTGTCCCAGTCCTTGAGGTTCGTGTAGCTCTGGCCGCGGAAGTACTGCGCGTCGTCGGCGCGGTCGTGCGTGGGATAGCTGGCGGCGAGGCGCTTGAAGATCTCGACCGCCTCGGTGAACCGCTGCGCTTCGAACGCCGTGGAGCCGAGCTTCCACAGATCCTCGGGGGAGCTGTTCGCGCTCGGCTTGCCGCTCTCGAGCTGCTGGAGGCGCGTCTCGAGGTCGGTGATGCGCGCATCGCTCTTCGCCATCGCGATCTTGAGCTCGTTGACGCCGTTGTTCACCGCGGTGACGAGGCCGTTCGCCGTGCGCACGTCGGCGCGCAGCTGATCGACGTCCGCGCCGAGGTCCGCGCTGTTGCGCTTGAGGAGCTTCGAGCTCTCGTCGAGGACCTTCTGGAGCTCGCCGATCTTCTCGTCGAGGTTCTTCTCCTTCGTCGAGAGCCGCTCGTTGATCGACTTGACGTCCTTCTTGAGCGTGTCGCCCTCGGACTTCGTGGTCACCCAGAAGCAACCGGAGAGCGAGGTGGCGAGGAGTAGTGCAGCGAGCTTGTTCATCGTCGGCCTCACTTCCACTGGAACTCGACGCGGCGGTCCTTGTCGTCGCCGAGCCCGGTCGGCTCGGTCTCGCCCTTGGGGACCACCTGGAGACGGGCGGGGTCGCTGCCGAGACGCGCCATGTAGTCGGCGACCGACTGCGCGCGGCGCTCGGACAGCGCGATGTTGTACTCCTCGGTACCCGACGTATCGGTGTGGCCCATCAGGTAGACGGACTTGCCCTTGGTCTTCTCGATGCAGGTTGCGTTGCCGTCGAGGCGATCGCGCTCGCTCTGCTGCACGCTCGAGTCATCGAAGCCGAAGTACACGGTCGACAGCGAGCAGCTCGCGGGGTCCGTGTTCGAGCTCTGCCCGGCGCGCTTGCAGAAGCCGTTGATGCAGTCCTCGTCGTCGGCGCACTCGTCGTCCTTCGCGCACTTGGTGCGCTTGCACGCGCCGGCCTCGCAGCGGCCGTTCGGACAATCACCGTCGGCCGCGCACGGCTTGCACTTGCTCGCCTGGCAGACCTGACCGTTCGCGCACTGCTCGTCCTTCGTGCACTCCGGCGCCGCGATGCATGCACCCGCGCTGCAGCGCTTGCCCTTGCCGCACTGCGTGTCCTCGGTGCACTCCACGCACTTGTTCGCGTTGCAGTGCTGTCCCGCCTTGCAGTCCTTGTCGGCCTTGCAGCTTCCGGCCGCCTTCGGCTTGTCACCACAACCGGTGGTCATGCCAAAGCCGAGGAGCAGCGCGCAGGCGGCCACCAGGACGGCTCCAACATACGATCGGCTCATGGCTGGAACCTAAATGCCTTCGGCACGTTAGTCAAATCCGACCAGCCATCTGCTAGCCTTCAACAGCGATGCCCCGTTCGACCATCCTCGTCATCGATGACGAGCCCAACATCCTGACCACGGTCAGGAGGTCGCTGGAGATCGAGGGGTTTCACGTAGAGGTGGCCGGAACCGGCGCCCTGGGCCTCGCCAAGGTCACCGAGCACGATATCGACCTGGTCCTCCTCGACGTCATGATGCCCGGCGAGAGCGGCCTCGAGGTACTCCCGAAGATCCGGATCGCCAGCCCCGAGACCATCGTGGTCATGATGTCGGGCAACGCCACCATCGAGACGGCGGTGCAGGCGACCAAGGGCGGCGCGCACGACTTCGTCGAGAAGCCGCTCTCGGGTGACAAGCTGTTGATCACGGTGCAGAACGCCCTGTCGTTCGCCCGGCTGCGTCACGAGAACGCCCGGCTGCGGGGCCGTGCCCGGACCGACTTCGCCATGATCGGCAAGGGCGGGGCGATGCGGGCGATCTTCGACAAGGTCGCGAAGACCGCGCCGACCAACGGCCGCGTGCTGATCACCGGCGAGAACGGCACCGGCAAGGAGCTGGTCGCCCGGGCGATCCACGAGCACTCGCGGCGCGCCGATGGCCCGTTCATCAAGCTCAACTGCGCCGCGATCCCGAGCGAGCTGATCGAGAGCGAGCTGTTCGGTCACGAGAAGGGCGCGTTCACGGGCGCCACCCAGCAGCGCCGCGGCAAGTTCGAGCTCGCCGATGGCGGCACGCTGTTCCTCGACGAGATCGGCGACATGAACCCGAGCGCGCAGGCCAAGGTGCTTCGCGTGCTTCAGGAGAACGAGCTCGAGCGCGTCGGCGGCGGCGAGACCATCAAGGTCGACGTCCGCGTGGTCGCCGCGACCAACAAGGATCTCCAGGCCGAGATCGCCGGAGCGCGGTTCCGCGAGGACCTGTTCTATCGGCTCGCCGTGGTGCCGATCGAGCTACCGCCGTTGCGCGCTCGCCGCGAGGACATCCCGGTGCTGGTCGAGGCGTTCATCGACGTGGTGTGTGCCGACAACGGTCGTCGCACGAAGCGCGTGGCCCCGTCGGCCATGACGCTGATCATGCAGCACGAGTGGCCGGGCAACGTGCGCGAGCTGAAGAACGTGATCGAGCGCATGGTCATCCTCACCGGCGACGCCGAGGTGATCACGGAGGCCGACGTCGGCGATGCACTGCCGCGGGTCAAGGCGGTCAAGACCGAGTTCACCCGCGGCACGCCGTTCAAGGATCTGGTCTCCGCGGCGGAGCGCGAGATCATCATGGCCGCGCTCGAGGCGAACGATCACCACGTCTCGAACACCGCCCGCGAGCTGCAGCTCGAGCGGAGCCATTTGTACAAGAAGATGCGCGCGCTCGGCATCGACCATCGCGCCGACGACGAGTCCGGCGCGAACCAGACCTAGTCAGTTTCCGGCCGTCTGCGTCGGATAGATGATGCGGCCGCGGATCGCGGAGCCCGCGATATCCGGCGCCTGCGCGCTATCGTCCTTCCACACGACGACGAACGCATCGGAGAGCGCCGCGACCGACGGGTTGGACTGATCGCCCATGGTGGTCGTGGGGATCACGAATTCGTCGCCAACCGGCGTGCCGTTCTCGCGGAACGCACGCCCCCACACGCCGCAGCCACTGCCGTCGCCGTTGGTCAGGCACGAGTGCCATGTCACCATCATCACGCCATCCGAGCGCGCGGCCACGCCGAACGCCTCGCTCGAACCGGAGTCGCTCCCGCTCTTGTTGCTGACGAGCACGGGGGCGCCTTGCATCGCTCCGGTCGCGTTCACGCGATAGAGCTCGATGCGACCGGGTCCCATGAAGCTCGCGGTCAGCGCCCAGCGCACGACGACCGCGAAGCCGGTGCCGAGCGGCGCGATGCGCACCGATTCGATGTTCTCGGTCGCGGTCCTCGCGATGAACGACGTGTCGGTGGGCGAGGTGAACACGTTCGATGTGTTGCCGAACCGGAGGCGGACGCCGCCATCGACGACGAACGCGTACATCACGGACTGGCCGAGCGTGGCGACCGAGGCCTTGCGCGCACTCGCGGTGGTCGACACCGTGCTCGGGCCCGCGATCAGCACGCAATCGGGGCGGACGATCGCGGAGCGCACGACCCCGGTGGTCAGGAACGCGCCCCACGCGACGGCGAAGTTGCCGTTCGCGAGCGGCGCCACGGAGACGACGTCGCTGCTCGCATCACTGGCGACCGTGACCTGGTCCGCGTTGCCCTCGCCCGTGGCGTTGATCGAGCGGCACGCGACGCCGACGGTGGTGGTCTGCGCGGTGGGATCGTTGAAGTCCCACACCTCGATCGTGTTGGCGCCGGCGGTGGCGATCGCCGGCGTCGACACCGACGTGGTCGGCGTGGTGCTCATCGGGAACCCGTTCGTGCTCGCGGCGATCTTCGTCTGCACGGGACGCCCGACCTTGTCGAACCGGCGCGCGAACATGTTGCACGGCGAGCTGCAGCGATCGCGATAGGCGGCGGTCCACGTGCTGCCATCCGCCGCGGCGGAGACCTGGAAGCCGTGCGCCTCGTAGTCATCCGAGGGGAACTGATCCTCGGCATAGTCCGTGTTGATCACGAAGTCCGCGGACTCGAGCACGACGTTCGCCGTGGGCAGATCGAGCATGCTGGTCGCGCTGCCGAGCCCGACCAGGTAGCCGTCCTTGTCGAGACCCTCGACGCTGATCCCGAGGTCACCCGTGCGGCCGGGTGCCGAGACGCTGAACGTCACCGGGAACGCCTGCTCGCCGACCTGGAGGTCGTCGGTGCGCATCGTGCCCGCGTTCGACAGCGTGACCTTCACGCTCTTGATGTCGTGCACCGCGGGCCGACCGGTCACCGTGACGATGATGTAGTTCTCGTCGCCCGCGCAGGCTCCAAGAGCCGCGAGCAGCGCGCACGCGAGGAGGGTCTGCCGGGTCACTTTGTGAAGACGATGTTACCGAGGTTGGTGTCGGGCGCGCCATCGGGGCGCGTCGCGGCGTAGATCCCGACGCCGCCGGCGGCGACGACCGCGATGCCGGTCCAGAACCACCACTTCTTGTAGATCGGGGCGCCCTCCGCCTGCGGAGGTGGTGGCGGAGGCTCGTCGATGCGCTTCTTCGCGCCCTGGCGCTCGAGCTTGTCCTCGAGCTCGTCGATGATGATCTCGACCTTCTCGCGGTTCGGGGCGTCGGGATCGAGCTGGAGGAACCGCTTGAAGCTGAAGATCGCCTGCTCGTAGTCGCCGAGGTTCCGGTGGCACTGGCCGATGTTGTAGAGGAAGTCGGGCAGCGGCGAGGCGTCGTACGCCTTCTGGTACTCGTCGAGCGCCTCGTCGAACTTGCCGAGCGTGAACAGCTTCTGGCCGCGATCGAAGTGCCGCTTCGCCGCGCGGGTCTCGGGATCCTCCGCGTACGCCACGCGTGCGAGCAGCAGCGTGACGCAGACCGTGCAGATGACGCGGAGGAGCGAGGACGTCATGGGCGCTTGCGGTGGAACGGATCGAGTGTGTGCGAGGGGTCGAGCTCGTCGTCGGTCTTCGGTTTCGGCTTCTTGGCCGACGGGTCTTCCTTGTCGGGATCGAGCAGGTTGACGTCGGTGGGCGCGGGCTTCGGTTTCTCGACGGGCTTGTCGACGACCTTCGCGGTCTTCGTGGTCTTCGTCGTCTTGGCGGTCTTGCCGGGCGTCTTCGCGACCGCGCCGACACCGCGCTGCTGCAGAGTCACGCTGAGCTCGCGCTGCTCGTTCGTCAGATCCACGACGACCACGCCGTCGGTGTAGCCCTCGGACTTGACGACGAACGCGCGCTTGTCCGCGGGGCCGCCGTCGGCGAGGTCGATGTTGATCGAGCACGGCGTCGTGCACAGCTCGGCGGACTTGCCGTCGGCGTAGAGGCGGCCACTCGGCAGCGAATCGAACCGGACCTCGATCTGCTGGGGCTTGGTCACCACGGTGGGCTGCGTGACCGTGGGTGGCGTGACGACGGGCTCGGGCTTCGGCTCGGGGCTCTTCGGCGGTGCAGCCGCCGCGACCGGCGCCGGCGTCGGGGTCGACCCGCGACCGGTCAGGAACACGGCGGCGCCGACGCCAATCGCGACGGCGACCGCGCCACCGACCAGCCACACCCACCACGGCGTGGGCGGTGATAGCGGCGGTGGCGGCTGCATGACCTGGCTGTACTGCCCGCCTTGCACGTAGTAGCCCGACGACGGATGCGCCTGGCCGGCCTGCGACGAGTGTGCAGGCGTCGGCATGCGCGGGATCGGCGTCGACGGCAGCGTCGGCATCGGCGGGGCCCGCAGGCCGCTCGCCGTCATCGACAGGCTCGGCAGGTGCGTCTCCATCGCGCCGAGGATCGTCAGCAGCGCGTCGCGCAGCTCGGCGATCTGGTTGAACCGGGCGTTCGGTTCTTTCTCGAGGCACTTCATGATCAGCGCCTCGAGGCGCTCGTCGATCTCGGCACCGGCCGGCGTCAAGCGCGGCCGCACCGGGGTCTCCGTGAGGTGCTTGCGGACGTACTCGCCGAACGAGCGGCCGCGGAACATCGGCTGCCCGCAGAACAGCTCGTACATGATCGCGCCGAGCGAGTAGATATCGGAGCGGTGATCGATGGCCATGCCGCCCGCCTATTCGGGCGACATGTACGCGGGCGTGCCGATCACGGAGCCGGCGGCGGTCTGGAAGCCGATGTCCTCGTCGTCGCGGTTGAGCAGCTTGGCGACGCCGAAATCGAGGAGCTTCACGAGCTCCGCGCCGTCGTCGGTGGGGATCACGATGATGTTGTCGGGCTTGAGATCGCGGTGGACGACCGAGACCGCGTGCGCCGCCGACAGGCCGTCGCAGATCTGGACGAGCACGGCGAGCGCGCGGGGCAGGTCCACGCCGGTGCGCGCCCACTTCCCGAGGCTCATGCCCCGGAGGAACTCCATGACGATGAACGTGGTGCCGTCGTCGAGCTCGACGATGTCGGGCACGTCGACGATGTTGCGGTGGCGGATCCGGTTGACGGTGCGCGCTTCCTGGATGAACCGGAACACGGCGTCGCGGCGGCGGGCGTAGTCGCTGCGCAGCAGCTTGATCGCGACCTCGCGCGCGAGCTTCACGTGCTCGGCGCGATAGACGTAGCCCATGCCGCCTTTTCCGAGGAGCTCGAGCACCTTGTAGCTACCGAGCACCGAGCCGGTACGGTTGTCGGGATCGTCGAGGTTCTTCGGGATCGGCGGCGGCTTCGTGTTCGGACGTGGCGGCGCAGGCGTCCTCACGCGCGCCTTCGGCGACTCGATCTTCGTGCCCTCTTCGCGGTTCGCAGCGTCGGCGGTGCCGAGCGCGAGTGACGGGTGCTCGGGCTCGCTGTCGGCATCGTCCGGATCGATCTGGAGCGATTGCGTAGGATCGCGCTGCGCGCCCTGAGGATCACTCGGGCGCAGCGGTACGCGCGAACGCGGATCGCGAGTCGTCATGTGGGGCGGTGCACCACGGAAGAGCACCAATTGTACGATCCCCACAGTCCTCGGGGCAACCAAAGGATTCCGGGGGGTTGTGCGTCAGCCCACGCTTCCTCGGGCTATTGACCCAGGACCCGCAGCGCGTCGGAGATCGCGGTCTGCACCTGGGGCTCCTGCTCGACGTTGTACCGAGCGCGTAACGGCGTGATGGCCTGCGTGTTTCCGAGGTCGCGGAGGCCACGAGCGACGGCGGCGCGGATGTCTCGGCTCGGGTGCTGGAGCTGCGGGACGAGGACGCCGAGATCGGCCGGGACCCGGAGGACACCGAGGGATTCGAGCGCGGCCCGAAGGACCAGGAGGTCACTCCCGCTGCGGGCATCCCGGTAGATCGGATCGCTCGCGATCGCCACGAGGGTCTGGTGCGCGGGGTCTCCGTCCGCGCACGGTGTGGCCGCGCAGTAGTGGATCAGCGCGCGCACGGCGCGGAGCTGGACGCCGCGATCCACGAACGTGCCGCCGGGCGGGTGTGCGATCTGCTGGAGGCTGGAGAGCGCCTCGCTGGTGCTGTTGTTGAACACCGTGGTGATCTGCTGGCTCGAGGGCAGCGAGTCGATCGGCGTCAGCGTGTCGAACACCGGTTGCGAGATCGCGAACGCCGAATCGCTGATGCCGGAGCGGAGGCCAACGGCGAGCACGATCGCGCACGCGGCGCCGAGGAGCTTCATCGCAGCACCGCGCTGCGCGTGAGGATCTCGCGCTGACCGGCCGACAGCGCGATCCCGCCTCGCTCGGAGAAGTACATGAGGTTGTTGCTCGACTGGTCGCTGTCGGCGATCGGATCTCGCCACGAGGGATGCTGGCCGACCTCGAGCTCCACGTTGTGATAGAGGCCCATGTAGCGCGCGAGCTCGTGCGCGGTGAGCCGCGCGAGCTGGCTCCACGAGCGGTAGCAGAGCGTGTCGACACCGACGACGATGCCGGACTGCCGCGTGCCGGCGATCCCGGCGGGTCCGGGGTTCGGGCCGAACGCCTGGAGCCCGGCGGGGGAGAGCGTGCGGACGAAGAACACGTCGATGCCGGTGTCCGCGGTCCCGAGGGCGAGCAGCGAGCCGACGTCCTCGACGGCGAGGCCATCGAGATCCGCGTGGTCGGTGATGTTCTCGAACGTCGTGACACCGAGCGAGATGCCACCGCCGGTCAAGATCGTGCGTAGCTCGCCGAGGTAGTCGTTCTGGAAGAACGTCGTCGAGGCGGCGGTGGAGGCCTCGAGCTGCTGGTTGCCGAACGCCTGCTGGCAGGGGTGGTCCTCGAGGTCGAGGAAGTGGAAGTGCAGATCGAGGAACACGCCGGCGTCCATCTTCACGATCGCGGTGACGCGCGGGATCGCCGAACCATTCGCGCCGTTCGCCCGGAACGACGCCACGCCGATGCGGTAGGCGCCGAACTCGAGTGGCAGCTCGGGGCTGGTCGGCAGCTGGAGCACGGACTGCCCGTAGTCGAGGAGGTGGCGCAGCGGCTGCGCGAAGAACTGATCCGCGGACGCCTGCTCGGTGCACGCGCCCGGGTCGCACGGCTTCGTGTACAGGGTATCGCCGGTCGGCGACTCGATGCTGCGCGCGCCGACGCGCTGGGCGAGATCATCGACCTGGAACACGACGGTCGCGGACCGCGCAGCGTCGGGGACCGGGACGAGGATCGTATCGGACACCGCCGTGGTCACCGGGATGGTCCACACCACCGAGCCTCGCGGCGGGAGGCAGCCCTCGAAGATCGCACCGTCGGACTCGACACGCGGGATGCCCATGCACGACAGGCCGGAGCCACAGTCGCGCGTATCGCGGCACAGATCGATGCAGCGGCCGAGGCCGCAGGTTCCGTTGCGGCAGTCGTCGTCACCCGCGCACGGCGAACCGGAAGGGCGAGACTGCTTCTGCAGCGTGCAGTGCGCGAGCAGGTGGCCTTCGTCGTCGGTGGCGGTGCCATCGATCTGACACGACAGCCCGGGCGAGCAGTCGACCTCGCTCTGGCACTTGTCGCCCGCCTGGCCGGAGGCGATGTGACACAGGCCATCGCGATCGCACGAATAGCCATCGCCGCACTCGGGCGCGCGCTGGCAGCGCGGAACACACGTGCCGGTGACGCACTGGAGCGTGCCCGCGCAATCGCTGTGGGACGTGCACGCGTCTCCGATCTGCGCATCGCCACCCGGGCACCCGGCGAGCGAGATCAGCAACAGAACAGAGAGTGAGTGCGGCCACATCAGATTGGACGAATGTGGAGTATATAATGCGCCCAGTTCGGGGGACCAACCATGCGGTTTCGCTTGTCAGAGCTTTGCTTGGGGACTGTCATCACGGCGGCGGTGGCATCCAGTGCGTGGGCCGGGCCCGCGCTCGATGATGCCTCGGCCCAGCCGTCGGCCGCTGCCACCGACCCCAGTGTCGCAGCCAATCCGCCGGAGGATCCGGCGAACAAGGTCGAGTACGGCCTCGGGCTCCGGCTCCGCAGCGTGCACGTGCCGCGAAGCATCCTCGAGCTGTTCATCGACCGCTCGGCGGGCGGAGCCAGCAACGTTGGGTTCGGCGTCGAGCTGATCCGTCGCCGCGGCACCGTCGAGCTCCAGCTCGGCTTCGAGTTCGAGCACCTCACCGTCGGTGAGGGCGTGTGGATCAACAAGGGCGACAACGTCGGCGCCGGCGACGAGGCCGACTTCGTGCTGTCGCCCGATCACGCGCCGGGCGGCTCGTCGCTCGGCTGGTTCACGATCGACTTCACGTTCCTGAACCACGCCGTGATCAACAAGTACGTCTCGGTGCGCTACGGCGGCGGCGCCGGCCTTGGCATCATCACCGGCGGCCTGTACCGCTACAACGTGATCTGCAACGGCGCGACGAACAACACGCCCGAGCCAGGTTGCGTGCCCAACACCTCGCAGTTCGGCGGCCAGGGTACGGATTCGGACGGCGCGAACTTCGGCGCCGCGCAAAAGTACGGCCTGCCACCGGTGTTCCCGGTCGTCAACGGCATCATCGGCGTGCAGTTCAAGCCGATCGACAAGCTGACGATCAACATCGAGGGTGGCATCCGCACCCTGCCGTTCTTCGGCATCTCCGCCGCGTACTTCCTCTAGCGCTTCCGGCGAATCTCGCCGACGCGCAGCGTGACCTTCTCGGCGTCGAAGTACTCGGCGAGAGGGATCGTGAACTTCCGGCTCGCGCCGGTCAGCTCCTTCCACTGCTGCGCATCGATCGTGGTGTGCGCGGCGAGGTGAGCGACGAGCTTCGCGCGGAGATCCGCGACGACGGCGGCGTGGACCACGAGGTCGGGCTTGATCCGGGTGACCAGCTTCGCAGCGAGCAGCTTCGCGAGCGCGGCATCGGCGTGCGGGGCGGGGATGCCGAGCACCGTCGAGAGCTCCTTCGGCCGTGGCGGCTCGAGGCGGGCGGTCTCGAGCGCGGCGAGGATCTTGGTCTCGATCGGCGATAGCGGCGCGGGTCGGGCGGCGGCCTTGCGCACGCGATCTCCGTCGGCGACGAGAGCGCCACGTGCGGCGAGTCGCTCGAGGATCGCATCGAAGACACGAGCGGGCAGGGCGGCGGGGAGCTGGGTGCGGAGCTCCTCGCGGCCGATGCCATCCGGGTTCGCGAGCTTCGCGGCGATCTTGCCCTCGATCGCGGCGACGGCCTCGGCGTGCAGGAAGTGCGGCGGGGCCTCGAGCAGATCACCGCCGGCGACCAGCGTGGCGAGCGAGCCGGTGAGCGCCTCCGCCGGGGTGCCGGTCAGGCGGACGAGCGCGTCGAGCGTGGTACCGGCGAACGATGCGCTCTGAGCGTGCAGCGAGATCCGCTGATCCTGGCGAGCGGCCACCAGCATCGCCACGGTCTCCCCATGCTCCGGTCCGCGCCGGGCCTTCGGCGCGAGTACGCGCACCACGGTCCCGCCGCCGATCGTGGATCCATGGTTCGCGGTCGCCACGAACCCGCGAAGGATGAAGTGATCGCCGGGCAGCGCGGCGAGCGGCGTCTCCGCATCGACGCGGAGCTGAGCGAGCGCCGTACCGCCCGGCTCGAGCGAGGACGTTCCGACCAGGACGAGGGTCGCGAGCACCTGGGTCGTGGCGTGGTGGACGAGCACCTTCGTGCGCGGGCCGAGCGGCCCGGGCGCGGTGCGCAGGTGGCGGATCTCGACGTCGAGGATGTGCGATCCGGCGACCACGTCGGAATGCACGAGCACGTCACCGCGGGACAGATCGTCGACGGAGATGCCGCCGAGGTTGATCGCGGCGCGCAGGCCCGCGACCGCGCGCTCGACCGGCAGCTGGTGAACCTCGATGCCGCGGACGCGCGCGGTGATACCGCTCGGGATCACGTGCACCTCGTCGCCGGTGGCCACCGCACCGCCGAGGATCGTGCCGGTGACGATGGTGCCGATGCCCTTCACGGTGAACACGCGGTCCACCGGGAGGCGGAACACGCCGGTGGGCTCGCGCGGCGGAAGCTCGTCGACGATCGAGATCAGGGTGGCGCGCAGGTCATCGAGGCCGACGCCCGTGCGCGTCGACACCGGCACGATCGGCGCGTCGGCCAGGAACGTCCCGGCCACGGCGGTGCGGACCTCTTCGGTCACGAGCGCGAGCCAGTCATCGTCGACGAGGTCGCGCTTGGTCAGCGCGATCAGCCCGCGGCGCACGCCGAGCAGATCGCAGATGTCGAGGTGCTCGCGCGTCTGCGGCATCACGCCCTCGTCGGCGGCGATCACCAGGCACACGAGATCGAGCCCGGTCGCGCCGGCGACCATCGACTACACGAAGCGCACGTGGCCCGGAACGTCGACGACCGCGATGCGCCGCGTCCCGAGATCCATCGGTGCGAAGCCGAGCTCGGTCGTGATGCCCCGCGCCTTCTCGACGGGGAGGCGGTCGGTATCGATCCCGGTCAGCGCGTGGACCAGCGAGGTCTTGCCGTGATCGATGTGCCCCGCGGTACCGAGGACGATCGGATACGCCACGATCTACTGCTCGCGCAGCTCGCGCTTGAGGATCTTGCCCGTCGGATTGCGTGGCAACTCCGGCAGGAACGTGACCTTGCGCGGGCGCTTGAAGTCCGCGAGGTGCGTGCGGCAGTAGTCCATGACCTCGGTGGCGTTGATCGACTGGCCGTCGCGGATCACCACGAACGCGGCGAGCGTCTCGCCCCACTCGGGATCGGGCAGGCCGATCACGGCGACCTCGAGGATCGCCGGATGCGTGTTCAGGTGATCCTCGATCTCGCGCGGGTAGATGTTCACGCCGCCGGAGATCACCATGTCGTGCTTGCGCGACTCCAGGTAGTAAAACCCGTCGCGATCGAGGCGGCCCATGTCTCCGACGGAGAAGAAGCCCTCGCGCTGCGACGACGCGGTGGCCTCGTCGTTCTTGTGATAGCCGGAGATCAGGGTCGCGTTGCGCGCATACAGCTCGCCGATCTGACCCTGCGGAACTTCCGTGCCGGCCTCGTCGAGGAGGCGGATGTCGTTGCCGCGCATCTTCTTGCCGATCGTGCCCGGTCGCGAGACGTGATCGTTCGGACCGGCGAGCGTGACCAGGCCGGTCTCGGTGGCGCCGTAGAAGTTCCACAGCACGGGGCCGAAGCGCTCCATGAACCGGCGCGCGGCATCGGTCGACAGCGGCGCCGCGCCCGACATCACCCAGCGCAGGCTCGAGGTGTCGTACTTCGCGATCGTCGCCTCGGGGAGGTTCGTGATCCGGATCAGCATCGTCGGGACCATCAGCGTGCACGTGATGCGCTCGCGCTGGATGATGTCGAGCGCGCCCTCGGGCTCGAAGTGGTTCATCAGCACGATCGTGGCGCCGAGCGACGCCATGATCGCGACGAACGCCGGCGCAGCCGAGTGATACAGCGGACACACCACGAGGTGCCGGTCATCGGCGCGCATGCCGACCTGCAGGATCATGTCGGCGACCGACTCGAAGCCGGTCTTCTTCCACGAGCGGTTCGCGCCCTTCGGCTTGCCCGTCGTGCCCGACGTGTAGACGATGACGCCGCCGCCATCGCCGCCGCGGGTGTGCTCGCGCGAGGGCACCTCGGGCGACGACGCGGCGAGCGCGCGATCCCAGTCGGTCGCCTCGCCCTCGGTGACGAGGCCCTCGCCACCGACGACGACCATCGGGCCGCCCTTGCCATCGGCCTGGGCGCGCGCCTCGCGCATCGCATCGATGAACGATGCGTGCAGCAACGTCGCCTTCGGCTCCGCGTTGTCGAGGATGTACGCGATCTCGGCCGGCTTGCTGCGGTAGCCGATCTGCACGGCCGTGCCGCCGATCCGCGCGAGGGCCTGCTGCGCGATCAGGTACTCGACGCCGTTCGGCAGCATCAGCGCCACGCGGCCACCACCGGCAACACCGCGCGCGACGAGCGCCCCGGCGAGGCGATTGATCGTGGCATCGAGCTCGCCCCAGGTCAGGCGGCGCACGCCGTGCTCGCCGTACTCGACGACGGCCTCCTTGTCGGGGTGCGCGGCCGCGTGAAACATCAGCGCGAGGTGCGGTCCGACGGGCGTCTTGCGCGCTCCGCGCACGAACTCCGCGATCTGTGACGGGCGGATCGGGGCGACGACCTTGGTCGCGCGGATCACCTTGCCGAAGAACCGCGCACGCTCCACACCACGACGAAGGCGTTCCAGCACGCGCCGAGCTTACCCGCGATCCGACAAATGGGGTCGGACCCCATTACCGGACAGGTTACTTCTCGATGGGCGCCGGTCCGACGGTCTTCAACGAGGTCGCGAGCAGGCGCTGAACCTCCTGGTACCGGGCGCCGGTGCGGTTCGCTCCCGGGCGCACGACCCACTTCTCCCACGCGCCCTTCGCCGTCGCCTCGTCGCCGCGGTCGAACGCGGTGCGGCCCAGGTAGTAGAGCGCGTCGGTGAAGTAGGCCACCGTGCCGCCGGCCTTCTCTTCCTGCTGGGCGAGGCGCACGGCCTGTTGATACGAGTTCTGCGCCGACCCCGGCTTGTTGATGCTCTCGTCGCGATACAGCTCGCCGAGCCGGTACGCGGCCTCGCCGCTCGGCTTCTTCGCGAGCGAGAACTCGAGCCAGCGGATCGCGAGATCCTTCTTCTGGCCGAGCTCCTGGTACGACACGCCGAGGTAGTACGCGACGTCCGCATCGTCGGAGCGGAGCTGCTGCGCGGCGAGCAGCGGGATCAGCGCCTTCGCGTGCTCTCGGCGCCGCACGTAGACGCGGCCGGCACCGAGGAGCGGGCTGAACATCAGCGGATCGATCTCGCTCGCGGCGAGATAGGCGCGGAGCGAGGCCTCGAGGAGCGCCGTGTCGTTGCGCTCGTTACCGACCTGCTCGGTCGCACGGCCCTGACCGTCGAGGTAGAGCGGATCTCGCTCGCGCTGCACGGCCTCGCCGAACTCCTTGCGGGCGTCGTCGAACCGGCTCTGGGCCATGAAGCCCTCACCCTTCAGGTAGTGACCCGCGGAGTGATCCGGATCGAGCGCGACGATCTTCACGCCCTGCTCGCCGGCCTTCGGGAGTTGCTTCGTACGGACGTAGTACTTGCCCGCATGTGAGCGCGTCTCGATGCTCGCATCGTCCTTCGCGACCAGCTCGTCGTAGAGCGCTCCGGCCGCCTCGTCGTTCTTCATGCGCTCGTAGGTGATCGCCAGCTCGAGGCCGATCTCCGAGCGCCCGGGCGCGAGCTCGCGCGCCTTCTTCAGATTCTCGACGGCGTCGGGCAGCTTGCCGGTGAGGCCGAGCGCCTTGCCGTACTGGTACAGCGCATCGGCATCGGTGGGCCGCGCCTCGACGACACGGCGGAGCAGCGTCTCCGCCTTCTCGGGCTGGCTCGACTGCAGGTACGCCACGCCGAGGGTCATCGCGAGCTGCGGATCGGTCGTGGCCTTGTCGGTCAGCACCGAGAGCAGCTGATCGGCGCGCGCGCGGTACTCGGCTTCCTTCGCCGGGTTGCGCGCCTCGTCGGCCTTGCGGGCCATGTCGGAGAGCTTCTGCACCGCGGCCATCGTCGGCGTCAGGTCGAAGTCGCCGGCGAGCTTCGCGGCGGCGGCGTACGCATCGACCGCGGCCTCGTCCTTGTTCTGCGCCTCGAGCATGCGGCCGGTGATCAGCTGCAGCCGTGCCTGGTCCATCGTGACGAGCGGCGGCTTGCGATTGCCGAGACGCTGGATGCGCTCCGCCGCCGAATCGATCTTGCCGAGCTGGATCTCGATCTCCGCGGCCACGAGCTGCGCACGGACGTCGTTCGCGGAGATCGTGAGCGCCTTGATGATCTGCTCGTTCGCGATCTCGATCTTGCGGTCGCGCAGCTCGGTCTCGGCGAGCCCGGTCATCGCGGCGATGTTCTTCGTATCCACGACGAGCGCCTTGCGGTAACGCTCGCGCGCGGCATCGAGGCGGCGGCCGTGCAGCGCATCGTCACCGGCGAGCACCCACGCGGCCACGATGGCGCGCGGATCGGCGTCCTTGATGTCCTTGCGGGCGAGGATCGCGAGGAGGTCCGCCTCCTGCTGCTGCGACTGTGACTGCGGCAAGGTCGATGCAATGCCGACCTGTGCGGCGATGTTGTCCTTCTGGATCGCGACGATCTCGTTGAAGTCGCTGCGCGCTCCTTCGATGTCGGCGAGGGCGAGCTTCGCGCGCGCGCGGCCATCGAGCGCCAGCACCTTGAGCGACGGCGTGGCGGCCATCGCGGCCTCGAACGACTTGATCGCGCCCGTGGGATCTCCCGCATCGGACTGCGCCCAGCCGAGATAGAGCGCGAGCGTGCCGTCCTTTGGTGCCTTCGCAGCGAGCTGCGTCAGCTTCGGGACCGCCTTGTCGGGCGCCGTGGTCAGCGTCGAGAGCGCCTGGGCGCGATCGAGCGCGGGACCGGTGACGCCGGCGCTGAGCGCGTCGTTGATCAGCTTGCGGCCCTTCGCGAACCGCGCCGCCTGTGCCTTGCCGTCGGCGAACGCGCCCGCGAACGAGGCCTCGGCGCCGATCCCGAGCGCTTCGGCGTTCGAGGGATCGAGCTCGACGACCTGGCCCGCCGCGGCCATCGCGCGCTGCCAGTGGTTCGCATCGTCAGCGCTCAGCGACTTCCGCGCGATGTTCATCTGCGCATCGATCTGCTCCTCGCGCTCCACCGCCGCGGCGTGGCGCTGGTAGAGGAAGAGGCCACCACCGCCCGCGATCGCGAGACCGAGCACCGAGCCAAGGATGATCCTCGTGCGCTTTCGTCGCGCGGCCGCCTTCGCTGCGTCCTCGACCAGACGGTCCTGGCGGGTCTTCGGCGGGGCCTTCTGGAACCCGCCGGCCACCTTCGGTTCCTCGAGCTCGAGCGGAGAATCGGTGGTCGGTCCGCCCTTCTTGAGCGTCGGCAGCGGAGCGTGCTGCGGAGCGTTCGCGGGTGCGGCCGTCGTCGATTTCTTGCCGCCGAACCGGACGACCGCCTTGTTCTCGTCGCCCTGTGGCGGACCGACCGGAGTCTCGGGATGGACGTTCTGCCCGACGCTCGGGCGCGAGAGATCGAGATCGTCGAACGAACCGCCACTGCCGGGCTCGTCACCGACCATCGGGCTGAGCTGCTCGGCGAGCTCGATCGGCGCATCGTCGCCGAGATCGAGCGGCATCGAGCCCATCCCGATCTCGTGCTTGGCCGAGTCCGCCTTCGTGCGCGACGGTTGAGGGAGATCGTCGAAGAACCCCTTCGGCGCGATCGCATTACCAGGGGGCTTGTTGAGCGCGGGCTGCGGGAGATCGTCGAAGAAGCCCTTGGGTGCGGGCACCTCGGGGCGGTTCTGCGCTTGCGACGCGGCCGGCGCGCGACCGGGGAGATCGTCGAAGAAGCCCTTGGGCGCGGGCACCTCGGGGCGCGAGGTCTGCGCGGGCTGCGGGAGGTCGTCGAAGAAGCCCTTGGGCGCCGGCAGATCCACGCTGCCCTTCGGCGTGAGCTCGAGATCGAGCGGATTGCCCGACGGTTGCTGGCGTCCGCCCTTGGGCGTCATCAGATCGGTGGGACCACCTGGCTTGGGCGTGGGTAGATCCGCGAGGCCGTGCTTCGGCATGGGCAGATCGGAGAGCCCGCCGCGCGGCATCGGGAGATCAACGGTGGGCGCCGAGGACGTGCGGGGTGGCGGCTGTTGCGCCGGCGGCGGCGTGCGGACCGGAATCGGTCGCGGCTTCGGTGCCGGGAGATCGGAGATGCCCTGGGACTGCGCCGACGGTGGCGGCGGCGCGAGCGGTGCCATCGGCCTCGCCTTTGGCGCCGGTAGATCGGAGATGCCGGTCGCCTTCGGAGCCGGGAGCTCGCTGCCGAGAAGATCGTCGAGCTCGAACGCGGGGGCATGGCCGGCGGGTGCGCGCGGCGCCGGAAGATCAGCGAGCGCGCTCGCGATCGCCGAGCGCGGTGCCGGTTTGGACGGCTCGTTGCCGAGCGGGCTCTGGCGCTTCGGCGCCGGGAGATCCGAGAGATCGATCCTGTCGTTCTGCCCGCCGGACATCGGCGGGATGTTCGGAATCGCCCCCGACGGTCCGAGCGACACCGGCGGCGGACCCTTCGGGGTCGGCGGCGGCATCTTCGGAAGCGGCATCTTCGGGATCGTGGGGATCGCCCCCGAGGTCTTCACGGGCAACGCCACCCGTGACTTACAGCTGCTGCAGTTCACGAACTTCGCGCCCGCGGGCACGTCGGCCTCCGCGATGCGGTTGAGCGTCCCGCAGGCGGAACAAGTCGCCTCGATCATCCGGCGAAATTATACTCCGGTCGTCGCGCGATTGCCTGGGCCGGTCAGCGCTTGGACGGACAGCCGTACCGGCTGGAGAACGGGTCGCACGGGGTAGCCGGCGGAACCACACGCTTCGCGGGACCCGTGCGTGGGTCCTGCGGGCCCGGGAGGCCGGCCGGCTGCTCGTCGCCTTCGAGATCGTCGTCGATATCCTCGTTCCTGCGGGCCCGGCCGCGCGCGCGCCCCGGCTTCGATATCGCGCGGCGGAGCTGGTTCTGAATCCTGCGCTCGAACTGCGGGAGCACGACCAGGAGCTGCGCGGTCTGCGCCGGGGTCAGGATCTTCCTGAGCTCAGCGAGCCGCTTGTCCTCGAGATCCCAGAACGCACGCTGGTTCGCGAGCGCCTCGTCGATCAGCTTGTCGACCGCCTTGGGCGCGAGCGTGGCCGAGCGGCGGAGCTGGCTGGTCAGATTCACGCGCTGCGCGAGCAGCTTCTCGGTCACGTCGTCCCACTTTGCGAGCACCGGGAACAGCTTGCCGGCGGTCGCCTCGTCGAGGGCGAGCTCCTCGGTCAGCGTGTACGCACGCATCGTCCGGATCTTCTTCTTGATGTCCTCGCGGCGCACCGCCGCGTCGGCCGGGTCCGCCGTGGTGCGACGGTCGGCGACGGCCGGCGCGATGACCACGGCGGAGAGCGCGAGCGCGAACAACATGCGGATCATGATTTCTTCCTCGCGAGCCAGGCCTCGGCGGCGGCGATGTCATCGTCGCCCAGCTGGTCGACCCACGCTAGATCATCGGTGGGCAGGAGGCCGAGCTCGGCATCGTCGGCCGGCATCGGATCCTCGTCGAGGAGATCGGCGGTCCGAAGATCGACCTCGACCGCGGTGCCATCGAGCCACAGCGGCAGCGTGGTCGGCTCCGGATCCGGTGCCGTGATCGGCGCCTCGCGCGGTGCGGGGGTGCGCGTGGCGGTGTCGTCCGCGGGCTTCGTCGTCGGGGCGCGGATCACGAGCAGGAGGACCGTACCCGCCATCGCGAGTGCGCCGATCGGCGCGAGCCAGCGCCAGCCCCGCCACCACGGCCGCACCACGGTGGGCCCGACCTCGGCCCGGATCGCATGCTCCATCGCCGACCAGTCCGGTTCGCGGCCTTCGTCGGGGAGGTCGCGCAGGGTGCCGAGCAGCGAGCGCGTGGCATTTGCCTCGGCGCGCCACGCCGGATCCTCGACGAGTTGCGCCTCGACGATCTTACGCTCGTCGGTGGTCAGCTCGCCGACGCCATCGACGTACGCGGCGAGAAGCTCGTTGGGATCGCGAGGATCGCGCTCGCTCATGCCTCGTCTCCGAGCAGCTCGCGCAGCTTCTTCACGGCGTAGTGGAAGTTCACCTTCGCGGTGTTCTCGGTGCAGTCCGCGAGCTCCGAGACCTCCTTGAACGAGAGGTCGTCGAACACGCGCAGCTCGAGCACCAGCTTCTGCTTCGGCGGCAGCTTCGCGATCGCGCCGCGCAGGCGGGCGGACTGTTCACCGTCGGCGATCCGGCCCGGCGATGCGTGCGGCTCGGACAGCGCGTCCTCGGCGATCTCCGCGGGCTGCTCGCGCCGGTGATCGCGGATCCACGACAGCGCGCAGTTGATCCCGATCCGGTACAGCCAGCTGCGCACGGTCGCCGCGCCGCGGAACGTGGCGAGCCCCTTGAACGCGCGGACGAACACTTGCTGGCTCACGTCGGCGGCGTCGGCATCGGAGCGGACGTAGCGGCGGATGATCCGGTACACGCCCTTCTGATGGCGCTTGACGATCTGATCGAAGGCGCCACGCTCCCCCTGCTGGAACCGCTCCGCGAGCTCGCGGTCCGGGTCCACCGCCGTCAGGACGATCTCCTGCAGCGACAGGTTGGTGGCAAGGCTGACCACGACTCGGTAGACCCCGAGCTTGCCAGGCAGGTTAATCGCGCGGTAGGTTCCCGCTCCAACTCCTTACGATCCTTGAGAAAGACGAGATAGGCCATGCTTGACCCAGCCCGAATGGACGACCTCCTCCGCCGAGGTGGCGAGATCGGACCCCTTGTCGAGGCGTGGCGATCGATCGATGCGCGGCGTCGCGGGCTGCAGAACGCGCTCGACACGATGCGCCAGCAGCGTAACGCCGCGAACGAGAAGATGTCCAAGCTGGACAAGAAGTCGGCCGAGTTCGCGGCGGCGCGCGACGAGCTGAAAGAGCTGTCGACCTCGATCAAGCGCGACGAGGCGGAGCTGACGAAGGCGGAGCTCGAGTCCGCGCAGAAGCTGCTGGAGCTGCCGAACGCGCCGCACGCCTCGACGCCGGATGGCGCGAGCGAGGCGGACAATCCGGTGCTCCACATGTGGGGCGAGAAGCCGAGCTTCTCGTTCACGGCGAAGCCGCACTGGGAGGTCGGCGAGACGCTCGGCATCCTCGACTTCGAGGCGGGTGTGCGGATCGCCGGGGCGCGGTTCACCGTGCTCCGCGACGGCGCATCGAAGCTGACGCGCGCGCTCATCAACTACATGCTCGACCTCCATACTGGCGCTGGCTACACCGAGGTGTGGCCGCCGGCGATCGTGAATCGCGCCGCGTTGCGCGGCACGGGCCAGCTGCCGAAGTTCGAGCAGGATCTGTTCAAGCTGCAGATCCCGACGGGCCCGGACCACGAGCCGGACCACGATCTGTTCCTGTCGCCCACCGCGGAGGTCCAGGTCACGAACCTCTACATGGATCAGATCCTTGAAGCGGCGGACCTCCCGATCCACCTCACTGCGTACTCGGCATGCTTCCGCGCCGAGGCGGGCTCGAGCGGCAAGGACACGCGCGGCCTGATCCGCCAGCACCAGTTCGACAAGGTCGAGCTCGTGAAGCTGGTGTCCCCGGAGACCTCGTGGGACGAGCTCGAGAAGTTGCGGACGGACGCGGAGCGCGTGCTCCAGGGCCTCGAGCTTCACTATCGGGTGGTCACGCTGTGCACCGCTGACATCAGCTTCGCGTCCGCGAAGACCTACGACATCGAGGTCTGGCTGCCGGGCCAGGACACCTATCGCGAGATCTCCTCGTGCTCGAACTTCGAGGACTTCCAGGCCCGCCGGGCGAAGATCCGCTACCGACCGAGCGCCGGTGACAAACCGCGCCCGGTTCACACCCTGAACGGGTCCGGAGTCGC
Organism: Haliangiales bacterium; assembly: GCA_038203335.1. Classification (GTDB taxonomy): domain Bacteria; phylum Myxococcota_A; class Polyangia; order Haliangiales; family Haliangiaceae; genus JABFXX01. Next base: position 34,156 of record JBBRED010000033.1, read on the forward strand.
GGTTGGCCGGACCGTCGTGGCGATCCTCGAGAACTATCAGCAGGCCGACGGATCCGTCCTTGTCCCGAAGGTTCTCCGTCCGTACCTCGGGGGTCTCGAGCGTCTCGTTCCGAAGGCCTGAGGCAAATCTTCCCGGATCATCCTTTACAAGGAGACCCTGATCCCTATACTGCCGCCCTGCCTCTGGGACCGTCCTGGAGGAGTGGCCGAGTGGTTGAAGGCAGCGGTCTTGAAAACCGCCGAGCGCGAGCTCCGGGGGTTCGAATCCCTCCTCCTCCGCAGGCTTTGAAAATCGAATAGTGTCACGCAAGTGGTCAGGGGCGGGACGTCGCTCATCGTCAGAGAAGACAGCGAGCGGCGTCCTTGCCCGACAACATGTTCCGTACGTAGTTTGGCAAAGCTTGGAGAGGTGGCCGAGTGGCTGAAGGCACCGGTTTGCTAAACCGGCATACTGGGTTTACTGGTATCGAGGGTTCGAATCCCTTCCTCTCCGCCGTTCGGCGAGGAGCGACGTTTGTGATTGAGGATCCGTAGCTCAATGGATAGAGCACCGGCCTACGGAGCCGGGGGTTAGAGGTTCGACCCCTCTCGGATCCGCTGATGATGGATGAAGGCTGGATGGATGCCGCGCTGGAAGAGGCGCGGGCGGCTGGTGCGGCGGGGGATGTTCCCGTCGGAGCGGTCGTGGTGATGGGTGACGAGATCATTGCCCGCGGCCGAAATCGCCGCGAGCAGGATGGCGACCCAACGGCTCATGCCGAGATCGTCGCGCTCCGCGAGGCAGCGCGTGTGATCGGACACTGGAGAGTCGAGGGAACGCTGGTCGTCACCCAGGAGCCGTGTCCGATGTGCGCGGGTGCGATCGTCAACGCACGCGTCGCGAGACTGGTGTTCGGGTGCACGAATCCGAAGGCTGGCGCGGTGACGAGCTTGTTTCAGCTGGTGTCCGACCCACGGCTCAACCATCGCGTCGAAGTTCGCGGCGGAGTTCGCGATGTCGAGTGCGCAAAGGAGCTGCAGGCGTTCTTCGCCGAGCTCCGACGCGGACCGAAGTACTAGTTTTCTGGAGGAGTGTCCGAGTGGCCGATGGTGTCTGATTCGAAATCAGATTTGCGCAAGCAACGGGGGTTCAAATCCCTCCTCCTCCGCAATTGCCAAGAAAAACCCCGTTGGAGGGGTGACCGAGTGGCCGAAGGTGCACGATTGGAAATCGTGTGTACTGAAAGGTACCGAGGGTTCGAATCCCTCTCCCTCCGCAGCCCGTCCTGAAACCACAACTGCGTGATGCGATTTATGGTCCCGGGTGACGTGACAGCTGTGAACCCCGCCAGGCCCGGAAGGGAGCAACGGTAGCGGAATTAGCGGGTGCCTGGGGCCACCTTTACGCGAGCGACGATCTGTATGGATCGTCGCTCGTATCTTTTTCGGCTGGTATGCTCCGGCCGCATGCGTCGTTCGTTGGTCCTTTGCGTGCTGCTCGCGGCGAGCGGTTGCAAGTCGGAGCCTGGGGCCGATCCGTCGGAGACGGAGACACCCGCCACGCCGGCCAAGGGATCTGCGGGGGGATTCAGCGCGAGTCTGTCGGCGGAGCTTGGATCTGGGTCAGGATCGGCTGGGTCGGATGGATCGGCTGCGGGTTCGGCGGGAACGATGGGAGGTTCGGGATCTGGCTCGTCGGGGACGATGGCGGGTTCGGGATCTGCGTCGGGGACGATGACGGGTTCGGGCTCGGGCTCGGGCTCGGGTTCGGGATCTGCGTCGGGCTCGGGTTCGGGTTCGGGTATCAGTTCAGGTTCAGGTTCAGGTTCGGCGGCGAAGCCGGGTTCGGGAACGACGACGATGGCGGGTGCGGGTTCGGCGGCGAAACCGGGCGCGGGCTCGGCAGCGACGCCAGCGGGTGCAGGGTCCGCAACGAAACCGGGCGCGGGATCGGCGACGTCGCCGGTTGCTGCCGTCAAGCCGGTGATGACTCCGGAGCTGCTCGCGATTCGCCTGTCGCTCGAGCCGAACTGGGATCGCGATCAGATCGAGGCCGGCTCGATCTCGCTGTACGAGAAGAACTCGAACGCGACCTTCAAGTTCAACTACGGCTACGAGGACTCCAAGGCGCCAGCGAATCGCGACGCGTACAAGAAGTTCCTCGCGGATACGGGAGCGCTCAAGGTGCTCGCCGATCGGCAGAGTGGTGCGGCCTGGTACCTCGAGGGCACCGATGCCGCGAGCCACGCAGCGTTCCGCGTCGTCGTCACGTACGGCGGCAAGCGACTGGTCTGTTATGGCTCGCTGTACAAGGACTCCGGGCTCGGAGATCTGCGCGACAGCGTGATCCTTCAGGCCAAGAAGATCTGCGAGAGCATCCAGTTGTAGCGCCTACCTCCGCGGGTATAGTGCCGCTGGCCTCCCGCGCATGTCCTACCTGGTCCTCGCACGCAAGTATCGCCCGTCGACGTTCTCCGAGGTCGTCGGCCAGGAGCACGTCACGCGCACGCTCTCGAACGCGTTCGCGAGCGGCCGCGTGCACCATGCGTTTCTGATGACCGGGCCGCGCGGCTGCGGCAAGACCACGGTCGCGCGCATCATCGGCAAGGCGCTCAACTGCGAGAAGATGGCGCCGGGCGCGGCGTCGAGCAGCGAGCCGTGCGGCGCGTGCAGCGCGTGTATCTCGATCGGCAACGGCAGCGCGGTCGACTACCAGGAGATGGACGGCGCCTCGAACCGCGGCATCGATGCGATCCGCGAGCTCACCGAGGCGGTGCGCTACCAGCCCGCTCAGCTCCGCAAGAAGGTCTACGTCATCGACGAAGTCCACATGCTCACGACGGAGGCGTTCAACGCCTTGCTCAAGACGCTCGAGGAGCCGCCGCCGCACGTCAAGTTCGTGCTCGCTACCACCGAGCCGCACAAGCTGCCGAACACGATCCTGTCGCGCTGTCAGCGGTACGACTTCAAGCTCGTGCCGGCGCAGCGCCTGGCGCAGCACCTGACCTCGATCCTCAAGACCGAGAAGCTGCCCGTCGAGGCCGGCGCGGTCAGCCTGCTCGTGCGCGAGTCGGGCGGCAGCGTGCGCGATGCACTCTCTCTCTGCGACCAGATCATCTCGTACGTCGGCGACGCGAAGATCACCGAGGCGCATGTCGCCGAGGTGCTCGGCGTCGCGGATCGCACGCTGACGCGCACGCTGGTCCGCGCGCTTGCCGAGGGCGATGCGGGTGCAGCGCTCGGTGCCGTGGAGGCCGCGATCGATCGCGGCGTCGACGAAGTGCAGCTCGCGCGCGCGATCGTGCGCTACCTGCGCGATCTCTCGGTGCTCCAGGTCGCACCGAATCGCCGCGAGCTGATCGAAGCCTCGGATGAAGAGCGCGCGGAGCTCGCCGGGGAAGCGGCGGAGCTCGATCGCTCGCGCGTGACGCAGATGTTCGAGCGCATGCTTCGCTGCTGCGACGAGCTCGGCAAGACGCTGCAGCCGCGCCTCGTGCTCGACTGCGCGCTGATCGATGTCGCCACCGTCGAGCCGCTGGTGCCGCTCGGGGATCTGATCGATCGCCTCGGCGAACTCGAGATGCGGCTCGCCGGCAAGGGCGCGCGCGCGGGCACGAGTGGTGGTGGCGGCGGCGGCGTGCGTCTCGCGAAGCCGACCGCGCCGAGCCACACCGCCTCGCCGCGCTCGCAGTCGTCGGCTCCCGAGGTGTCGTCGTCAGGGTCGTCGTCGTCGGGCTCGCCGATGTCGATGTCCTCGTCGTCGGGCTCGTCGTCGTCGAGCTCGCCGATGTCGTCGTCGTCTGGCTCGCCGATGTCGTCGTCGTCGTCGTCGTCTGGCTCGCCGATGTCGTCGTCGTCATCGCCATCGTCGGGCGCGCCGCTGTCGTCGTCGTCATCGTCATCGTCGGGCGCGCCGCTCGCCACCGCGCCGAGCGGTCGCTCCACACCCTCCGATCACTCTGCGCCGGTCTCGATGCAGCCGTCGGGTCCCGTGCCCGCCGTCGGCGACGTGGCGTCGGGATCGGGTCCGCACGACGAGAAGCCGGCGCCGCTTCGCATCCCGCAGAACGCCGACGAGGCGATGCGTGCGTGGAACGTGGTGCTCGGCGCGCTCGAGAAGCGGAACATGTTCTCCGTGTTCGCGCCGTTCCAGCATGGCCGCGTGCTCCGGTGGACCACCGATGCGCTCGATCTCGGGTTCCCGGTCGACGTCCACGCGATGGGCGAGATGGCCCACGATCGCGTCGAGGATCTGAAGAACCTCATCCGCGAGCTCGGCCCGGACCAGAAGTCCGTGCGGGTCGCCGTCAAGCTCCTCGACGACACCGAGTCGAAGGCGGCGGGCGCGCGCTCGGTGCTGGAGACCACGCAGGACAAGTCGCGCGCGGAGCGCACCAAGCGGGAGGCCGAGGCCCGCGAACATCCCATCACGAAGCACGTGCTTCAGACCTTTGGCGCCTCGATCAAGGAGATCAAGACCGATGTCTAATCCCAAGATGCCTGACCTGAACGC
>JBBRED010000034.1:0-38447 GCA_038203335.1 Haliangiales bacterium
CGAGGCGGCGAACGCGAGCTGGTTCGACGGACCGGCGACGAAGGTCTCGAAGTTGTAGCGGGGGTTCAGCGAGGCCGCCTCGGGGCGGAGGATGACGTCCTCGTCGCGCTCGACGGCCTGGATCGACGGGGTCCTGGGAGCCGCCGGCGGGGTCACCGGGGCCAGGACAAGCGCGGGGCTCGAGGCGAGCGCCTCGACCACGGGGGGAGGCTCGTCGACGATGGGTTTCTCGTTGGGGGCATCCGGCTCCCATTCGACCCGGACCTGGGCGGTCGAACCCAGCACCCGGATCTCCTCGATCACCGTGGGGAGAAAGTTCTGCTCGAACCAGGACCGGATGTAGCTGTTGGGGGCGCGCAGCCGGAGGGTCGATCCATCAAAGGATCGGACCTCGATCGGGCGCAGCCACATGTCGTAATTCTGTGACGTGAGGCGGGACTTGACCCTCCCAACCGCTTCATCCCAGAGCTGTACGGTCATTCCCCTGTCTCCAGGACTTTGTCCCGCGTATTCGAGCATTTGTTCGTCACGGTCCACAGGCAAAGGACATCCAATCCAGAGGTTATCCACAGGGACCTCCGGTTCTCTCCCATGGCCAGCCGTAGGGCTTATCCACAGGCGAGGAAGCGCTGCGTTGGTAGCAGTTTCCGATTTCGGTGTGCAAGCCGAAACCGCCGCCAATTGAACTCCGGACGGCAGCGAATTTGACACGGGTTCCGGAGCTTTGATCCTCGTCGGAAACGACCGCGCCTTGACTTCCCGCGCCCGCTTGAGTATCGATCGCCCTCCGCAAAGTCTGGCTCTGGAGAACAACCGTGTCGAAGCGTACTTATCAGCCCCACAACAAGAGCCGTAAGCGCACGCACGGCTTCCGCGCCCGCAAGAAGACCCGTGGTGGACGTGAAGTCCTCCGCCGCCGCCGCGCCAAGGGCCGGAAGCGCATCTCGGTTACCGCCGCGAAGAAGTAGCGTGGCAGGCCGCGCTCCTCTTGGGATCTCCAAGGAAGCGCGGCTGCGACAACGCGCCGACTACCTGGCTGTTCAAGCCAACGGTACGAAGCTGCATGGTCGCCACGTGCTCGCGATCGCTCGTAAACGCCTGGCTCCCGACCTCGTCGGACGGCTGGGCATCACGGTCACCAAGAAAGTGGGAAACGCGGTCGTTCGAAACCAGATCAAGCGCTTGTTGCGAGAGTGGTTGCGTCTCAACGGGTGGGTGCCTACAGGCTGGGACATGGTCCTGGTTGCCAAGGACTCCGCGGCGCGGCAGCTTCACCCGACTGACTTCGCGCCCGATCTGACTCGGATCCTGCGGAACCTGACTTCTACATGACCTCCATCCACCGGTTCCTCGTTGCCCTCGTGCTGTCGCCGGTGCGGTTCTATCGCGCCGTGCTGTCGCCGATGAAGCGAGCACCGACGTGCATCTACCTGCCTACGTGCTCCGAGTACGCGATCACGGCAGTGCAGAAGCGCGGAATCCTCGTCGGATGCGCGATGGCCATCTTCCGGATCCTTCGTTGCAATCCGCTGTTTCACGGCGGGTATCACCCAGTGTCCGAACCCGTGCCGCATCGCTGCGCGCACCACGCGCAGGAGCAGCACTAGATGCAGGATCAAGGGAAGCGACTGCTACTCGCCGTCGCGCTCGCATTGGGCGTGATGCTCGTGTGGCAGATGGTGTTCTCCAAGAAGGAGGACCCGAAGCCGACCACCGGTTCTGGCTCCAGTGCGGCCGTTGGATCGGGGGGCGTTGCCGCGTCGGTCGCTCCGCCGACGCCGGTCGGGATCTCCATCGAGCCGATGGCTCCGGGCTCGTCGTCGACGACGATGGCCGAAGCTCCCCGCGGTCCCGAGCAGAAGATCGCGCTCCCCTTCGAGCGATTCACGGCGACGTTCTCGAGCTACGGCGGTGCGCTGGTCTCGTGGAAGCTCGCCGATCCGCGCTACGAGCGCGATGACACGAAGGGCGAGCTCCTGCCCGGCAAGGAGCACACTGGCGCGTTCCTCGTCGATTTCGCGAAGTCGACGTACGTGCTGCCGAAGAACCCCGAGTGGAAGGGCACGAAGGTCTCCGACACGGAGGTCAAGTACACGCTCTCCACCGAGCAGGTCGATCTCGAGAAGACGTTCACGATCGTGCCGGACTCCTTCATCGTGAAGATGAAGCTGACGGTGGCGTTCAAGGTGCCGGCCGGCAAGGTCGCCACCCAGCAGCTCGCGATCACCGCGTTCGCGTTCCAGGACGTCGAGCGCTCGGACAAGGGCGGCTCGAGCCAGTCCCTACCCCGCGCGTGGACGAGCTCGACGCTCGCCGACGGAACGATCCACCAGACGCCCGTCAAGGACGTCATCGAGTGGCCGCGGTTCGAGCCGAACATCACGTGGTCGGGCTACGAGCACCCGTACCTGCTCGCCGTGTACGCGCCGAAGCCGGCGCTCGCGGCGGAGTTCACCGTCGAGAAGCACACGTTCGCGGCCGAGCCCGCGGGCCTGATGCGCACGGACCTTCTGTACGCGCCGGCGATGCAGATCAAGGCGGGCGATGCGCCCGTCGTGCGCGAGATGGTCGCGTACCTCGGGCCGAAGAACTATTCGGCGCTCTCGCACGCCGACGACAACGCGGGCTTCGAGACCGGCTTCACGAAGACGGTCGACCTCGGCTGGTTCAAGTTCATCGGCAAGCCGCTGCTGTGGCTGCTCCAGCAGTTCTTCAAGTTCTTCGGAAACTGGGGTGTCTCGATCATCCTGCTGACGTTCCTCGTCAAGGCCGCGACGCTGTACTGGACGACGAAGTCGATGCGGTCGATGAAGGCGATGGCCGCCCTCACCCCGCAGATGAAGGGTCTGCAGGAGAAGTACAAGACCGACCGCCAGCGCCTCCAGGCGGAGACGATGGCGCTCTACAAGACGCACAACGTCAACCCGATCGCAGGCTGCCTGCCGATCCTGCTGCAGATGCCGATCTGGCTCGCGCTCTATCGCATGTTGTCGTCGGCCGGCGAGCTGTACCAGCAGCCATTCATCCACGGCTGGATCGATGACCTGACCGCGCCGGATCCGTCGCACGTCCTCCCCATCGTCCTCGTGATCACGATGTTCGCGCAGGCGCGGCTGACGCCGCAGACCGGCACGTCGGGTCAGCAGAAGATGATCCAGTACGGCATGCCGCTGATGTTCGGCGTCATGTCGTTCTTCTTCCCGGCCGGCCTCACGCTCTACATCTTCACGAACACGTGCCTCTCGGCACTGCACTCGATCTACATGAACAAGTTCGACAAGAAGAGCCTCGAGATCGCGGCTCGGCTCAAGAAGAACCAGGAAGAGGTCGCTGCGGCGGCCGAGAAGCTGAAGACCGCGGCCGACAAGGCAGCGGAGAAGAAGGCGGGCAAGAACGGTGCGGCGAAGGTCGCGAAGCCCGTGATCGACGTCGAGTCGGTCGAATCCACCGATGACGAAGATGACGAGGGGGCGCCCGCAGAGGCGGCTGCTTCCGGATCATCTGCAACGCCTCGTCCGCGCAAGAAGAAGAAGCGGAAGAGGTAGGTATGGAGGCCGCTGTGACTGAAGCTGCAACTGTTGAGCGTGAAGATCTCGCCGAGAAGGCGAGCGAATTCCTCCTGGGTGTTCTCGAGCGCATGGGCATCCCTGCGGACATCGACATCAAGGATGACAAGGAGCGCACCACGCTCGAGATCCAGACCAAGGACTCGGAGCTGGTGATCGGTCGCCGCGGCGTGGTGATGGACGCGCTCCAGCACCTCGTCAACAAGGTCGTCTATCGCGATCGGTCGGGCGACCGCACGAAGCCGCTCGTGGTGGACGCCGGTGGCTTCCGCGACAAGCAGGTCGAGCGCCTCCGTGCGCTCGGTCAGAAGATGGCGGCCAAGGCGCTCGAGACGAAGCAGATCGTCGAGCTCCAGCCGATGACTGCGCATGACCGTCGCATCGTTCACATGGCGATCAGCGAGATCGCCGGGCTGACGACGCGCAGTGAGGGTGAGGGCGAAGACCGCCACATCCTCATCGTGCCCGCGCCGGCCGAGTGACCGTTCCGCTCGACGACACCATCGCCGCCATCGCCACGGCGGCGGGGGCCGGTGGCGTCGGGATCATCCGGCTCAGCGGACCGCGCGCGATCGAGATCGCCGCCGCGGCGTTGGACCTCGCGCCCGACAAGCTCGACCGCACGGTGCGCGTCGGCTGGTTGCGCGATCGCTCGGGCGCGCTGCTCGACCAGGTCCTCGCGTTCGCGATGCGGGCACCAGCGTCGTTCACCGGTGAGGACGTCGCCGAGCTGCACGGCCACGGCGGCACGCACAACCTCGGCAAGCTCCTCGCCAGCATCGTCGAGCGGGGAGCGCGGGTCGCGGAGCCGGGCGAGTTCACGCGCCGCGCCGTCGCGAACGGCAAGCTCGACATCCTGCGCGCCGAGGCGCTGCTCGAGGTCATCCATGCCGGGAGCGATCGCGCCTGGCGGCTCGCGCAGGCGAACCTTGGCGGCAAGCTCGGTCAGGAGATCGCGGCGATCGAGCGGAGCGCACTGGCGCTGCTCGCCGAGGTCGAGGGCTGGATCGATTTCCCCGAGCAGGATCTCGATCCGTCGAGCGATGCGTGGATCGACAGCGAGATCAAAGCGCTGCGCGCCGGCTGCGCCGCGCTCGCGGAGGGTTTCCGCCACGGCCGGGCGGTGAGCAAGGGCATCACCGTCGCGCTCGTAGGCCCGGTCAACGTCGGGAAGTCCTCGCTGCTCAACGCGCTCGTCGGAACGGAGCGCGCGCTCGTCGCCGCGGCGCCCGGAACCACGCGGGACTGGCTCGAGGTCAACGACGTCTGGGACGGCATCGCGGTCACCCTCGTCGATACCGCCGGCACGCGCGCGACCGACGACCCGGTCGAGCAGCGCGGCATCGCGCTCGGCGAGGCGCGCGTGGAATCCGCGGATGTCGTGCTCGTGGTGAACGACGGCATCGCGCCATGGGACGACGGAGCGCGCTTCGCGGAGCGAGCCCTCGTGGTGAAGAGCAAGGGCGACATCTCCGGCTCGGAGCGCGGCCTGGTGACCTCTTCGACGATGGGGCAAGGCCTCGCCGAGCTCAAGGCCGCCGTGCTCGCGGTCGCCGGCGTGGCGGACTCCGAGGGCGGAGAGCAGCCGTTCGTGACCACGGCGCGGCAGCAGTCGCTGGCCGCCGCCGCCCGAGACGCGTTCGCGGCGGCAGGTGCTGCGCGCGTGGAGAAGGCGCCTCCGGAGGTCACCGCCATCGAGCTCCGCACAGGGGCCCAGTCGCTCGCGCAGCTCCGCGGCGTCGAGGTCGGCGACCGGATGCTCGACGAGCTGTTCGCGCGGTTCTGCATCGGGAAGTAGACGCTCGTCGCGTGGCGGGCGCCGCACCTCCGGCGGGTCGGCGTCCGGAGTGGGTGGTGTTGTCCGAAAGGGGACGTGTTGTCCGAAAGGGGACGCATTCAACTTAGACAACATGCGATCGGCAAGTCTGCGAACCTGTTGCTATGGTCCGACGCCGTGTCCCTCGACGATGACGCCCGCGCGGAGCTCGCCGAGCTGCAGGCTGCGCACCGGCTGCGCGTCCCACGGGTGATCGATGGCCGCCAGGGGCCGACCCTGACGATCGACGGAGTCGAGGTCGCGTGCTTCGCTTCGAACGATTACCTGTCGCTCGCCGGTGATCCGCGACTCGCAGCGGCGGCGATGTCGGCACTCGACCGCGACGGGGTAGGGGCCGGCGCCTCGCGGTTGATCACCGGGACGCAGCGCGCGCACGTCGATCTCGAGGTGCAGGTCGGTGACTGGCTGCGCTGCGGCGGCGTACGGCTGTTCAACACGGGCTATGCCGCGAACGTCGGCGTGATCACGGCGATCGCCGGCGCCGGAGATCGCGTGTTCTCGGACGAGCTCAATCACGCGAGCATCATCGATGGCTGCCGGTTGTCGCGCGCGAACGTCGACGTGTTCCCGCATCGTGACCTCTCGGCGCTCGAGGACTCGCTCGCGGTCGGCGGTGGCCGGCGGCGGATCGTGATCACCGAGTCGTTGTTTTCGATGGACGGCGATATCGCAGATCTCGTAGCAATCGCGGCGCTCTGCAAGAAGCACGATGCGGCGCTCGTGGTCGACGAAGCGCATGCGATCGGGGTGCACGGACCGGAGGGCAGGGGCCTGTCGTCGTCGGTCGGCGTCGTGCCCGATGTGATGATCGGAACATTTGGAAAGGCGCTCGGGACGTTCGGCGCGTTCGCGGCGACCACGCGCACGATCGCGGATCTACTGTGGAATCGCGCCCGGCCGTTCGTGTTCTCGACGGCTTTGCCGCCGAGCATTCCCGCGGCGACGCGCGCGGCGATCGAGATCGTGCGCGGCGATGAGGGCGATGGTCGGCGACGCACGCTTGCACGACATGCCCGGATGTTTCGCGAGCTGGTCCCTGGCGCGGGTGGCGCGCCGGAGAGTGCGATCGCGCCGCTCACGGTCGGCGATGACCGCGAGGTGATGCGGCTGTCGGCCGAGCTGTTCGCGGCGGGCGTGTTCGTCCAGGGCATTCGCCCCCCGACGGTGCCGGCCGGTACGGCGCGGCTTCGTGTCAGCCTCGCGTCGGGACACTCCGTCGGGCAGGTGGAAGCAGCAGCCCACTTACTGAATAACGCAACGCGTCATGAGTGAGCTGACCGACCTGGATCAGCAGGTGCTCTGGCATCCATTCACGCAGATGGCGGAGTGGTCTCCGCTCGTGATTGCGCGGGCCGAGGGTTCGTTCCTGATCGACGAGCACGACAAGCGCTACCTGGACGGCGTCAGCTCTCTCTGGTGCAACGTTCACGGCCACTGTCATCCAGTGCTCGATCGCGCGCTCGCCGAGCAGGCAGCGAAGCTGGCGCACTCCACGTTCCTCGGGCTGACCCACGAGCCGGGGATTCGACTCGCGGCCGCCCTCGTCGAGGTCGCGCCACCCAGGCTGACGCGGGTGTTCTATTCGGACTCGGGGTCGACCGCTGTCGAGATCGCGCTCAAGCAGTCGTTCCAGTACTGGCAGATCACGGGCAAGCCATCGAAGCAGCGCTTCCTCCGCCTCAGCGAGGCCTACCACGGCGATACCCTCGGCGCGGTGGGCGTCGGCGGCATCGACCTGTTCCACCGGGTGTTCGGTCCGCTCCTCGTGAACAGCATCGCGATCCCGTCGCCGTTCGGCACCGATGGATCGGAAGCGATCGAGCGACTCGAGCACGAGCTCTCGACCCGCGCGGATCAGATCGCGGCGTTGGTCGTGGAACCCCTGATCCAGGGCGCCGCCGGAATGCTCGTGCACCCACGCGGCTTCCTCAAGCACGCGGCGCTGCTCTGCCGCCGTCACGGTGTTCATCTCATCGTCGACGAGGTCGCGACCGGCTTCGGACGTACCGGCCGGATGTTCGCATGCGAGCACGAGGAGGTCTCACCAGACTTTCTGTGCCTCGCGAAGGGCATCGCCGCAGGCTACCTGCCGCTCGCCGCCACCCTCGCGACCGAGGAGATCTACTCCGCGTTCCTCGGCCGCCGCGTCGACCTCAAGCACTTCTTCCACGGCCACACCTTCACCGCGAACCCGCTGGCCTGTGCCGTCGGCCTCGCGTCGCTTCGCCTCCTCCAGTCCGATACGTTGCCGAACGCGAAGGCCCGGATTCCGGAGCTGACCGCCGCGCTCGGGCGGATCAACAAGCTCTCCGGAATCCATCAGGTTCGGCAAGTCGGGATGATGGCGGGCATCGAACTCGCGGCGATCGAAGGCCGCTCTCTCGGGTTCGAGGTCGGCGAGCGGATCCGCGCCCATGGTGTCATCCTGCGGAACCTGGGAGACGTCGTGGTCTGGATGCCGCCGCTCAGCCTGCATCCCGCTGACCTCGGGCTGCTCGAGCAAGCGACGACGGCAGCGATCAAAGAGACCCTCGCGTGAAGGGGCTCTTCGTGACGGGCACCGACACGGGTGTTGGGAAGACCTTCGTGTCCTGCGCTCTAGTTCGCGCGGCTCGGATCGTTGGCCATCGCGTATTCGCGTTCAAGCCCATCGAGACCGGGTGTCGTCCAGGGGAACCTGGCGAGGACCAGGCCGCGTTAGCGGCGGCAGCGAACGACGTTGCACGTGGAACATATCGGTTCGCTCAACCAGCAGCGCCCTGGGTCGCGGCGCAGGCTGAGGGAGTCGAGATCGATTTGGAACTCGTACGGGCTGAGCTGACTACTGGCCAGCAGCGTGCGGACCGGGTTCTGGTCGAGGCCGCAGGTGGCTGGCGGGTGCCGCTCACCCAGACGGCCGACACTGCGACTCTCGCCAGGCTGTGTGGTCTTCCCGTCCTCGTCGTGGCGCGAGGTGGGCTCGGGACGATCAACCACACGTTGCTCACCGTACAAGCGGTTGCCGCAGATGGGCTCGACCTCGCGGGTGTCGTGCTGTCTGCCCGCGCAGGCGATGATTCGGCCTTCGTTGAGAGCAATGCCACGCAGATTCGCGCGCGCTCGGCCGTGAAGGTCTGGATCTGGCCCGAACTTCCCGCCCTCTGAGGCTCACGAAGTTTCAGCGGCTTGCCGATCGCAAGTTGTCCAAGTTGGAAGTGTCCGCTTGCGGAGATTCGCGCGCGCAGGGGCCGTCAAGGGGGCGGGAAGTTCGGGCCAGATCCGGACTCTGAGGCTCACGAAGTTTCAGCGGCTTGCCGATCGCAAGTTGACTAAGTTGAAAGCGTCCCCTTTCGGACATCCCTTTCGGACACCCTTTCGGACACGAAGTTTCAGCGGCTTGCCGATCGCAAGTTGACTAAGTTGAAAGCGTCCCCTTTCGGACACCCCTTTCGGAGACGCCTTTCGGAGACGCCTTTCGGAGACGCCTTTCGGACATCCCTTTTCGGACATCCCTTTTCGGACATCCGATGCTCGATGACGCCGCGGAGCCTGCTCGAGAACGCAACCACGGCGATCCCCGATACCCGGGGTGAAGACGGCCCGCAGGTCCAGACGAGCCTGCAAGGACCAGGGAGCCCTCGCCAGGGCCTCGGGACCGTTGCACGTGGAACGTATCGGTTCAGCCAACCTGGGCTCCGCTCGTTGTGCCGAAGCCGAGGGCGCGTCCAGTCACTCGGAGTCAGATATTTCTGCGCTGCGCCGCCATGATAACCGTTTCGCGGCGACCAGCGTCGAACAGGCTCGTGCTCTGACAGCCGTCAATTCGTACCTGGCCTGAATTGCCGTAGCTGTAGTTTTCAAGTCATTGCCGCAGGGAACGTTCCATGTGAAACCTCTCCGCGGAGACGGGCTTCCCGACCTACCGACGCCTGAAAGGCCGCAAGGCAAAGTGGTTGGGAGCTACCGGTTGACCATCGTCCGCGCGACTTCGGGAACCAGGAAGCGCTCAACGAGCTCGCGCTTGCCTTGCCTGCCGTCCAAGTACGGAACCAGAGCCAGCGCTCAGTGCGGTGCGTAGCTCTCCGAACAGCTCGCGAAGCTGAGCGGGCTGGTGGTGCGCGTTGAGGCCGCTCGGGTTGGGGAGCAGCCACACAACCGTCGATCCGATGAGATCCGGTTGTGGCCCGCCGACGGCCTTGGGCAGGCGGAAGGCTGTGCGGTAGGCGGTGAAGCCGACGATCGCCAGGAAGCGCGGATGGTAGCGAAGGACTCTCCGACGAAGCGTGCGCGCGCCGTCCCGGAGCTCCTCGGGATCGAGCAAGTCGGCGGTTGCTGTGGTTCGTGGAGCGATGTTCGTGATGCCGAGCTTGAGAGAGGGCAGCAAACGATCGTCGAAGCCGGTGAACAGGCGCGGCGTGAAGCCGGAGGCGAACAGAGTCGGCCAGAACCGATTGCCGGGGCGGGCGAAGTGGTGGCCCGTCGCGGCGGAATAGAGACCCGGGTTGATCCCGCAGAACAGGACGTCGAGGCCGGGGCCGATGACGTCGGGCAGGCGCTTGGTCGCGGCGGCCGCGAGCTGCTCCTTCGTGGGTCTCCACGGAACGTTCGACGTGGAACGCGGCATCACGACTCGGGCTTGCGGAGCGCGAGGATCGCGCGCGACTTGCCGTCGAGCTCGTAGGAAAACCGTTCGACATCAGCGGGGAGGTCGGTGCGAAGAACGCCCTCGAAACCGAACACGGTGCCGCCGGGGCGGACATGCGCGAGGCCGGTCGCGAACCACTCCGGGAGATCGAAGGTCGCGCGCGAGCAGGCGGCGTCGTAGTCGCGGATCGCGTGGTCCTCGATCCGGATCGCGAAGGCCTCGAGGTTGTCGAGTCCGAGCTCGCGGGCCGCGGTGCGGAGAAACGCGTGCTTCTTGTGGACGGGTTCGATCGCGGTGAACTGGACCTCGGGGCGAGCGATCGCGGCGACCACGACGGGTAGGCCACCTCCGGAGCCAACGTCGAGGACGCGAGCCACGTCACCGAGGTGCTCGACGAGCTGTAGGCAATCGGTGATGTGCTCGTCCACATCGGGAGTGGACCGTGCGGAGGAGAGGTTGATCGCCTTGTTCCATTTCAGGAACAACGCATTGAAATCGGACAGTTTTTTGCGCACGCCGGCGCTCGTGACCGGTCGCGTCATGAGGATGGCTCAATAATGAGCTGGCTCGCACGGGGGATCACCACGACGGGGCCGGAGATATCACGGATCGCGGCGTCGACCGAGTCCGCGTAGTCGAGCAGCGTGCAGGCGACCTCGCTCGGCGGCAGGGAGCTGACGAGCTTGAGCGAGACGCCGGGCGCCAGCCGCGGGAGGATCCCGATCCGGAAGATCGCCTCGTTGACGACGACCTTCGGCCCGATGCCGGCGGCGCACTCGGCGACGAGGACGAGCACGCCCCCGGGGAGGACGAGGGGCGCGGCGGCGGCGGCGATCTTCGCAGCCTGGTAGAGGGTGTCAGTCACGGGCAACGCGTCGGAGGCGATGACGATTGGTGCGCGCGGCGACACGACCGTGAACCACGACCGCGCGAGCGCTGCGCCGGTGCGAAACGCCGCGTCGAGGTCGCCGGCGACGACCTGGTGGATCGCGCGGTCGGGTGCGCAGACGCCGTTGACCAGGAACATGGGGGTCGGGACCATGCCAACGGCCTCGACGAGATCCTCGCGGCACGGGTTACCGTCGGCGACGCCGGCCCGCGCGCCGGGCTCGGTCTTGAGCGCGTGATTGATGCGGATCGCGCCGGCCTCGCCGAGGCCAGGGAAGATCGCCTTCACCCCGGCGCCGAAGCCGGCGAAGTAGTGCGGCCGGATGCATCCGGTGGCGACCACGAGATCGGCGTCGAGAACGCAGCGATGAAGGCGTACCGGCGTGCCGCGCACGGTGGTGCCGAGCTCGACGAGGTTCTCGGGCCGGTGGCCATCGTGGTTGACGAGCGTTGCGTCGGCGAGCAGCTCCGCGGGAATGCCGAGTGCGTCGATGGGGGCCGGGCCGTGGGTGCCGGTGGCGATGGCGATGGTCCAGGTCACCGAGGGCAATCGCTCGCGGAGAGCGCGCAGGAACTCGCCGCGCGGCTCGTCGCGGGTCTGATCGCTCACGATCAGCGTCACCCGCGCGCCGGCCCGTGCCTCGAGGCGTGGCGCCCCGATCGGGGCATCGAGCGCGGACGCGAGCAGGTCGCCGAGCGGCGCGGGCGCCGGCCGGGGCGCGGCCGCGATGACGGTGACTGAACGATTCGACAGGTCGAGCGGGTAGGGGGCTCGCCCGTACGGAAGGTCGACCACGAGGAGAGGCTACGCTTCTGGCGACGGGTGGGATATCCCGTTACGATTCACGCGCTCCTCACCCCGTGTCTAAGCAAAGCTTGCTCCTTGTCGACGGGGACACTCGCAGCCTCCGAGTGCTCGAGGTCTCCCTGCGGAAGGCGGGATTTACCGTCACGCCGGCCTCGTCTGTTCAAGACGCGCTCGACAAGCTCGAGCTACACGCCCCCGACCTGATCATCTCGGAGACGACGTTCACCGACGGTGATGGCTTCGAGCTGCGGCGTCGCGTGCGCGCCACCGAGGAGTGGGGCGAGATCCCCTTCATCTTCCTCACCGCCGAGTCCGCGATCGAGAACAAGATCCGCGGACTCGAGCTCGGCGTCGACGACTACCTGACGAAGCCGATCTACATCAAGGAGATCGTCACTCGCATCAACATCCTGCTGCAGAAGCGGCAGCGCGTTCGCTTCGAGGAGCGCAAGGACGGACGCACGCGGTTCGCGGGCCGCGTCACCGACATGCCGGTCGTCGACGTGATCCAGACGATCGAGATCAGCCGCAAGTCGGGCGTGATCCAGTTCGTCGGCGAGCGCGGTCGGCAAGTGGTGATCTACTTCCGCGACGGCAAGGTGATCGACGCCGAGGCTGGCACGCTGCAGGGCGAGGACGCGGTCTATCGACTGCTGACCTGGAGCGAGGGCGAGTTCGAGGTGGTGTTTCGCACCGTGCGACGCCGCGAGGTGATCACCACGAGCTCGCAAGGCCTGCTCATGGAGGGCATGCGCCGGCTCGACGAATGGTCGCGCTTGCTCGAGCAACTTCCTCCGCTCACGCATCGCTTCGAGATCGATACGATCGAGCTCGCGTCGCGCCTCGGCGATGTGCCCGACGACAACAACCGGATCCTCCGGCTGATCGATGGCAAGCGCACGCTGCTCGAAGTGATCGACGCATCGGACTTCGGCGACCTCGAGTGCATCCAGGCGGTCGCACGGCTGTACTTCGAGGAGCTGCTGCTCGATCTCGATCACGACGCTCCGAAGCGTCGCGATACGGGCAAGCCGGTACCGCTCGTCGAGGTCGACTCGCCGGCGATGATCGAGGACGTTGTCTCCGGACCGCATCCCGCGCTCTCGATGGAGACCGCGCGCGTCTCGGACTCGAGCATCCTCTCCGAGGAGATCGCGGCCGAGGTGGCGGCGCAGGTGGCCACGGAGTCCGCGGTGCCGACCGAACCGCAGGCGCTGCTCGGTTCGTACCGGCAGTCCAGCCTGATGCTGATCGATGCCGCGGTCGCCGCCGCGCAGGCGATCGAGCCGGGCCTGTTCGACAACGACCCGTCGAATGACTTCGCCTCCGAGCCTCCGGCCGCCGCGGGTGTGGAAGGCGATACCGCGACGCCGATCGACGTCGCGAGCGTCCCGCAGGAGATCGTCGAGGATCAGCCGTCGCAACCACCGCGCACCAAGCGCGTGTCCGCACCGCCGCCGCCGGATCTGCCCCGGCTCCGTCGGGAGGACTCGGGCCTGCGCATGATCGGCTCGCTCGGCCGCGATCGCGCCGAGGCGTCGGGCGAGCTGGCGCCAGCGGGCGCGGCGAGCGCGAGTGCATCACCGGAGACGCAGCGCGAGCTCGTCACGATCCTGCCGCGCCGCATCACGCGCGAGATGCAGGCGGTTCAGCCGCCACCCGACACGGTTGCGGAGCCGGCGACGAAGCCGCCCGTCGCACGACCGTCGCGGCCACCACCACCGCGCATTGTCACCGTTGGCTCCGGCGTCCGCCGCGCCGATCGTGGCCCGGGCGGAGCAGCGGCGGCCTTGATCGTGCTCGCCGCGATCCTCGCCGCGGTCGCCGTGTTCCTGTGGGTCAAGAAGTCGCGCCGCTCGCATCAGTCCACGGTCGCTGACGCGAGCTACGACGCGCCGCAGGTCGCGGTTGCGCCACCCGATGCCGCGGTCCCCGAGGATGGGTCCGAGCTCGTGGCGATCGACGCGCCGTTCGTGTGGAACGATGACGACGCCGCGGTAGATGCGGCCGTGATCGTCGATGCCGCGGTGCGAGATGCGGCCGTGATCGTCGATGCCGCGGTGCCTCGCACCGACGCGGGCGCGCCGACCGTGGACGCGGGCGTAGATTCGGTCCAGCAGGCGAAGATCTTGATGCAGCAGGCATACGAGGCGAACCAGGAGGGCGAGTTCGAAAAGGCGGTCGCGCTCGCGAACTCGTCGCTCAAGCTTCGTCGCACGGCTCGCGCGTACATCGTGCGAGCTCAGGCGCTGCAGCGGCTCGATCGCATCGAGGACGCGCTCGACTCGATCGATTCGGCGGAAGAGCTGGCTCCCGACTACGCGTCGGTGTTCGAGGCGCGTGGTTCGATCCTGTGGGCCGCGGGTCGCTACGCAGCGGCGCGCCGGGTCTACGCGCGGTTCCTCGAGCTCGAGCCGGATAGCGCGCGGGCGAACCAGGTCCGCAAGAAGATCGCCGAGCCCCAATGATGCGTGTCCTCGGGCTCGAGAGCTCGTGCGACGAGACCGCTGCGGCGATCGTCGTCGACGGTCGCGACGTACTTGCCGACGTGGTCGCCTCGCAGCACGACGTGCACGCGAAGTACGGAGGCGTGGTCCCCGAGCTCGCATCGCGCGCGCACATCCTCAACGTGGTCCCCGTGGTTCGCGCCGCGCTCGAGCGCTCCGGTCTCTCCCTCGCCGAGATCGACGGCATTGCGGTGACCAACGCGCCCGGCCTATCGGGACCACTCCTCGTCGGGTTGCAGACCGCGAAGGCGATCGCCTGGACCACCGGCAAGCCGCTGGTCGGCGTGCATCACCTCGAAGGTCACATGGCCGCGGTGTTCCTCGAGCCGGATCCACCCCCGATGCCGCACCTCGCGTTGATCGTCTCCGGCGGTCACACTTCGCTGGTGCGCGTGAACGAGCACGGCGACGTTCGCGAGCTCGGCGCCACGCGCGACGATGCCGCCGGGGAGGCGTTCGACAAGGGCGCGAAGCTCCTCGGTCTCGGCTATCCAGGTGGCGTGATGATCGACAAGCTCGCGTCGACCGGCGATCCGACGGCCGTGAAGTTTCCAAAGGCGATGACCCAGGCCTCCACCGGCGCCGAGTTCTCGTTCAGCGGTCTCAAGACCTCGCTGCTCCACCACGTGCGCAAGCACGGCATCCCCGAGGGGCAGGCCCTCGCGGATCTGTGCGCGAGCTACCAGGCGGCGATCGTCGAGGTCCTCGTGCGCAAGACGCGGAAGACGGCCCGTGGCGAACAGCTCGTGCACGTACAGGTGTGCGGCGGCGTGGCGGCGAACTCCGGGCTACGCGCGGGGCTGCGCGCGGCCGGCGCCGAGGACGGCTTCCGCGTGTACATCCCACCGCCGAATCGCTGCACCGATAACGCCGCGATGATCGCCGCGGCGGGATATCACCGCCTGATGCGCGGCGAGCGCGCCGGTCTCGATCTCGATGCGGTGCCGAACCTTCCCCTTCCGCGAGCGGTGCCGTGAGCGAGCCCAAGCCGCCCCGCGATCCGGTGCGTGCCATGGAGGCGTTCGCCGATGCGCGCGTGATCCTCGCGCGTCACGGCCTCTACGCGAAGAAGCAGTTCGGCCAGAACTTCCTGATCTCGGACCGAGCGTTCCGCGCGATCGTGGATGCCACCGTCCGCACCGACGAGGACTGGATCATCGAGATCGGCGCGGGCCTCGGCACGCTGACCATGCGCCTCGCCGAACGCGTCACCGCCGGCAAGGTGATCGCGCTCGAGTACGACGCCGACATGGTCAAGGTCCTGCGCGCGGAGCTCTCCGGCGTCGACAACGTGGAGATCGAGCACGTCGACGCCATGCGCTACGACCTGCGGATGGCCGCGAAGTGGCGCGGCGAGAAGATCACCGTGTGCGGGAACCTGCCGTATCACGTGGCCTCGCAGCTGCTGTTCAAGGTGATCGATGCGCGCGACTCGGTCACGCACGCCGTGATGATGATCCAGAAGGAGATGGCGGACCGCATCGTCGCGCCGCCCGGAGGCAAGGAATACGGCGCCATCGGCGTGATGCTCCGGACGTACGCAGACATCACCGCGATCGCGAAGGTCGGCGCGGGCTCGTTCGTACCGCCGCCAAAGATCGATTCGACCGTGATCAAGATGGTCCCGCTGGCGCAACCGCGCGCACCGATCGCCGATCCCAAGCACTACTCCGCCGTGGTTCACGCCGCGTTCGGCCAGCGCCGCAAGACGCTGCGCAACGCCCTCCGCGCGAAGTTCCCCGACGAGTTTGTGGACGAAGCGTTGACCTCGACCGGCATCGATGGCGGTCGTCGCGGCGAGACGCTCGACATCCCGGAGTTCGCCGCGCTCGCCGCCGTGATCCCTGCCGGCTCCGATGTAAAAACCGACCGCGAGGCGTGAGATGCCCGAGCTCCCCGAGGTCGAGACCGTCCGCCGGACCCTGACTCCCGCGGTCGGCGCGAAGATCCTGAGCGTGTGGGACAGCGCGCAGGGCCTGCACATGAAACGGAAGCCGCCGCGTGCGGCACTGAAGAAGCTGGTGGGGACCACGATCACCGGCGTGCGGCGACACGGCAAGTACCTGCTCGTCGACACCGACGGCCCGAGCTCGCTGCTCGTGCACCTCGGCATGACCGGTCGGTTCCGGATCCACCAGAAGGACGATCCGCGCGTGAAGCACACGCACCTCGTGCTCGATCTCGGCACGCGGGAGCTGCGCTTCTCCGACCCGCGCAGGTTCGGGCAGCTCGACGTGGTGAACCGCGCGAAGGAGCGCGAGCACGCCGCGCTCTCGATCCTCGGTCCGGATCCGATCGTCGACGGCATCGATGTCGCCGCGTTCCACGCGCGTGCGAAGGGCAAGAAGGCGATGCTGAAGGCGTTCGTGCTCGACCAGAGCGTGCTCGCCGGTGTGGGCAACATCTACGCGTCGGAGGCGCTGTGGCGAGCGAAGCTCCGTCCCACGACACGCGCGCACCGTCTGACCTTGGATCGCGCGACGCTGCTCGCGGCGGCGATCCTCGAGGTGCTGAATCAGGCGCTCGACAAGGGCGGCACCACGCTCAACGACTTCGTCGACGCCGATGGATACGCGGGGGAAAACGCGGACTACCTGTGGGTCTACGATCGCAAAGGCGAGCCGTGTCCTCGGTGCAAGACGCCGATCAAGAGGTCAGTCCTCCAAGGCCGGGCCACCTATTTCTGTCCAACGTGTCAGACCCCGTAAGCGGTCTACGATAAGGTCGTTAGCGACACGGGCTGGCCAGCAGGCAAATGTTCAAGGAAACCGCCGACGAAGACCTGATGGTCATGTACCAGAAGGGCGAGGTTCGCGCCTTCGAAGTGCTGCTGTCGCGGCACCGCAAGCCGGTCTACAACTTCATCCTTCGCTTCGTGGGCGACAAGGAGACCGCCGAGGACCTCCTGCAAGAAGCCTTCATGCGCGTCATCAAAGGCGCGGAGGCTTACAAGCGCCAGGCCAAGTTTACGACGTGGCTTTACACCATCGCGCGCAACCTGTGCGTTGACCAGACTAGGAGACGCAAGCATCGCAAGCACGCTTCGCTCGATGCGCCGATGGACTCGAGCGAGGAGAGCGGGACGTTGCTCGATGTTCTCCCGGGCAACGAGATGGCCAGTGATCGCAAGAGTGTCAACAAGCAGCTGCACGAGACGATGCAGCGCGCGATCGCCGCGCTCTCCGACGAGCAGCGCGAAGTGTTCCTGATGCGCGAGTTCCTCGACATGCCGTTCAAGCAGATCGCGGATGTCGTCGGCGTACCCGAGAACACCGTGAAGAGCCGCATGCGCTATGCGCTCGAGAAGCTTCGGCTCGAGCTCGACGACTACAAGGAAATGGCGAAGGCCGCACCGTGATGTCGGCGAACGACGACGACCGCGGCGGCGACGACGACAAGCTCGATCAGCTCCGCTCCGTGTGGGTCTCGATGCGCGAGAGCGACGAGGATCCGCCAGATCGCGGCCTCGACGCCTTGATGGCCGCGGCGCGCACGAAGGCCGCCGACATGTCGCCGCCCGCGAGCGAGGGTTTCTGGACGAAGGTGCTCGCGGTGTTCCGGCGCCCTCCGGTGCTCGCCCTGGCGTCGATCACGGTGCTGCTCGGTGGTGCGCTGTTCATCGCGCAGCGCCGCGACACGATGCAGAGCGAGATCTCCGCCGTCGACCGGGCGGCGCCCGCGGGCTCGGCCGCGGCGCCGCCGCCTACCCACGAGTACGCACCTGCCGCTCCGCCCACCGCGGCTCCCGCGATCGAGGCACCGACCGCCACGCCGATCGAGATCGCGCGCGATCCGGATCCAGCACCTCGCACGGCGCCCAGCCGTCGCCCGGGTGCCGGAGCTCCGCCGGTACGCCAGAAGACGGCCGAGCCGCAGCGCGAGGAGAGCCCGGCGAAGAAGGGTGCGGCGGAGAAGGGCGTCGAGGACGACGGGATCGAGGACACGATCGAGACCGAGACGGCCGGGGGCCTCAAGCAGGCGGGCCAGACCAGCGCCACGCGTGCTCCTGGCCAGAAGGCGACCACGACGGCACCGGAGAGTGACTCGAGCGGCCGCACCGACGCGAAGCCCTCGATGGATGAGGCCGCGCCGACTTCCAACGAGAGCCGCGCCGGGGGCACGCAGGTCATGCAGCTCGTGAAGCAGTGCGAGTCGGCGGCCGCGCGGAACGACTGTGCGGCCGTGCGCGTGCTCGCAAAGAGGATCAAGTCGGCAGATGCCGCCGCGTACCAGCAGCGCGTCGCGAAGAACGCTGCGATCGCACGCTGCCTCGAGTAGCTAGCCGAACAGCTCGGTCTGGATCTTCGGCGGCCGTTGGTCGCCGATCAGATCCTCGACGTACGGATACGGCCAGGTGCGCCGCGCCTCCTCGGGCAGCCGCTTGTACTTCTCGACGTACGTGCGCAGCCAGCGCTGGGTTGCCGCGTTCGAGTACCCGCCTCCCGCGATGGGGCCGCAGTCGTCCTCGTAGCGGCGCTTGATCTGCTCGAACCGCGTATCGCGCAGCGCCTTCGCGACCACCGAGGCAGCGGCGACGGAGGCGTGCTCGTCCTCGGCGCGATCGCACGAGATGAAGTTGTCGAACCGGGCGCCGAGGGCCGCGAACATGCGCTTGCCGTCCGCGATGATCTTGTCGACGCTCGGCGCCTGCTCGATCAGCGTGGTCGCCTTCTCCCGTTCGAGGACGTTGAGCTCGCCGCGGCAGACGCGCTCGTCGATCTCGGTGTGCTCGATCTCGATCGTGGCGACGAACACCGCGCGCGATCGGATCTCGGCGGCAAGATCGCAGCGCAGCGCATGGGCATCCTCGCCCGCGCCGTAGGCCTTCGAGTCGCGCAGGCCCTTGCGGGTGAGGATCGCGGCGGTGCGCGAATCGATCGCGACGGCGGCCATCACCATCGGACCGATGGCCGGTCCGCGTCCTGCCTCGTCGATCCCGAGCGTGAGCCGGTTGGGGAACCGGACCGGCTGCTGAGGCTTGCGCGCCATGACCGACGACAGGCTAGACGAGTGATCGATCGAGGTCTAGAGCCTTGATGCGGCCAGCTCGAGCGCCCGACTGATCCCCACCTCGAGATCGAACGCCTGGACGTCGACCACGGCGCCCCAGTGATCCAGCCGTGCCGCCAGCGCGGTCAGCGCCTCGGTCGCCGCGCGCGCCAGCGGATCTCCGAGCTCCCGATCCAGATCCGGCGAGCCGCGGACCAGCGCGTGGTAGACGGCGTCCTCGGCGAGCTCGAGCCGAGGGACATCGTTGCGGAAGAACGCCTCGACGTAGCCGCCCTCGAGGTATCCGCGAAGGTACGCGCGGGCCCGATCGAACACGCGGGACAGCGCGAGGCCGATCCGATCGTCCGTGGTGCGCTGGAGATCGCCGACCACGTCGACCCCGAGCGCGGCCGCGAGAGTGCGCGCCGCGGTCTCCGCGTGGCGGCTGCGGCCGAGCAGATCCTCGGCCACCCGGCGGCGGCCCGCCTCGATCGCGGACTCGAAGCCCGACGACAGCAATGCGATCAGGTAGTCCCGATCGGCCGACGTGGCGGTGTGCGACGAGAACGGCAAGCGGCGGGGGCGCACGAGGTCGAGCACTTCTCGCGACGCGCGGCGGTACAGCGCCGTGGTGGTCTCCGAGAGCGCCTTGCGCTCGGTCAGCACGGCATCCGCGGCAAACTCGCGGGCCGCTTCGA
This sequence comes from Haliangiales bacterium, assembly GCA_038203335.1. Lineage (GTDB taxonomy): Bacteria > Myxococcota_A > Polyangia > Haliangiales > Haliangiaceae > JABFXX01. The sequence goes on from JBBRED010000034.1 coordinate 19,918, forward strand.
TCAGCTCGTCACGCCCGGCACGTGCGGCATCGGCGGCGGCCGTGGCCCGCGCTCGCCTGTCCTCGATCACGCCCTGGGCTTCGGCGAGCACGCCGCGGAGGATGCGCGCGCACGCATCGCGCTTGAGCTGGCGCGCCTGCTGGAAGAACCGCTCCTCGAGCGAGCTCGACAGGGCACTCCAGTTGCCGTCCTTGCCCTCGCCCGTGCGCTTCCATGCGAGCGCATCGCGCGCCGAGAACGGCACGATCGCCTCGACCAGCTCGCCGAGCTCGCCGCCGATGAACGTGGTGACCTCGGAGGTCTCGGCAGGCGAGAGCTGGTCGGCCTTGTTGAGGACGCCGAGCACGCGCTTGCCCTCGTCGCGGATCGACGTCAGTGCCTTCTTCTCGCTCGCCTTGCCACCCTGCGCCGCGGTGAACACCCACACGATCGCATCCGCCTTCGCGATGAACGCGCGGGCGGTGGCCTCGTGCTCCGCCTGGATCGAGTTGAGGCCCGGCGTATCGACGATGTTGATCTTCTCGAGCTGCGGTAGCGGCACGAGGATCTCGACGCGATCGATCTGCTTCGCCGCCTCAGGCGTCAGGGCGCGCATATGCGCCATCAGGGCATCCCAGCCGAGCTCGAGCGTCACGCCATCGCGGCCGACGATCCGCCCGCCACGCTCGCGGCCGTACCGCACGACGTTGATCGTCGCCGTGGTCGGCGTGATGCCGGTGGGCGCGACGTCCGCGCCGATGAACGCGTTGACGAACGACGACTTGCCACTCGAGAACTCACCCATCACCGTGACGAGCAGCGGCTGATCGAGGTTCGCACTCGCGCGCGCGACCTCGCCGACCAGGTGGCCGAGCTCGCGGCGGGTCTCGGTGACCTTCTCGAGAAACGCCGCGACCTCTGCGATCTCCGGCCCGGGCGTGCCGAGGGCGGCCGCGCGGGCCTCGGTCAGCGTCTCTCTCGCGCGGGCATGGTGCGGAGACACGCGCAGTGCCGCCAGCGCCGACGTCGCGGCGCGCTGCGGATCGGTGGGCAGGGCGAGCCGCGCGAGGCAGACGTGCGCGTCGACGTCATCGCGTGCGGCGGCAAGCTCGAGCAGCGCCCTCGCAGCCTCGGGATTGTCCGCGAGCATCGCGGCGCCGCGGGCGACCAACGCGCGTGTGTCCTGGGGATCGCGGCCGAGCAGGTCGTTGCCCCACTGGAGCTGCCGGGTGACATCTCCGGCGCTGATCGCGGCATCCACCGCCGCGCGCAGGATCTCCACGCCCGCGCCGAGGAGCAGTGCGCGGTCGTAGCTCTGCAGCGCCGATTCGAGGTTGCCGATCGCGCGATGCGCCGTGGCGATCTTCGCGTGCAGCTCGGGGCGCTTCGTATCGAACGCCAGGGCCTCGAGGAAGAAGCTGTGGGCCTTGAGCGCTTCCTTCTCGGCGAGCGCGGCGTCGCCCTGCGCGATCAGGATGTCCGTGCGCAGCACGGCACCGAGCGGCGTCGGATCGTCGAGCGCGAGCTCGGCGGCCTTTGCGAGGCGCTCGCTCGCCACGCTCGGCAGTTCCTCGATCAGCGACAACCGGCCAAGGCCGTAGAGCGCGAGCGCCGGCGGCTTCTCCGCGACCGCGGCCCGCTCGAGGTGACGCAGCGCTTCGTCGTACGGGCCGCCATCAGCGACCAGCGCCTCGCCGAGCGCCGCACGCGCATCGAGGTCATCGCCATCCTCGGTGACCGCCTTGCGCAGCTCGCGGATCGCCTTGTCGAGATCACCGCGCCGTCGCCACGCAACCCCGAGGCCGCGATACGCATCGGCGAGGATCGCGCGATCGCCGACGGCATCGGAGACCGCGCGCCCGAGCGAGCTGATCGCGACCTCGTACTTCCCGACGCCGATCAACGCCATGCCGTGGCCCACGAGCGCCGCCGGATCTCCCGGCCGCAGCTTGAGCCCACGCTCGAACGCATCGACCGCCTTCTGCGGCGCCTTGTTCAAGAGGTGCGCCTCGCCGAGAACGATCAGCGCCTGCCCGTGCTCCGACTTCGCGACCAGGAGCGCCTCGAGCAACACGATGGCGTCGGCCGGCTTGCCCTCGTGGATCAGCGCCTGCGCCTGGTCGAGCTGCGCACGGTACTCGTCGAGCACCAGCTCGCTCGCCAGATCTCCGAGCCGGCGCTGCACGCGCGACCACAGCGACATTCTCCACAGCCTACAACACCGCACCCCATGTCGGCGTCGCCGCGCGCCGGGGTCTCACCGCACGGCTGTTCGAGCAGCCAGAGGACGAAGGTCCCCAATCAACCCGTGTGATGGCGCGGACTTCGGCCGTCGTGCGAACGGTATGCGCCTTGTACAAGAGACGGCTCGGTGCGCGGTCTCCTCTCCCTGGTCGTCGTCGGTCTCATCGCCGCTCCTGCGGCCGCGAACCCTCGCGCCGGCGCCACCGTGGTCCCCCGGATGGTGGTCGGGCGCGACGCAACGTTGCCGGCCGCGCCCGAGCCGACCCGGCGCGCCGAGCCAGTGAAGCGCGAGGCCCATCCGTCGGCCCACGCGAAGTCCGAGCGCCCCGAGGTCACGATGCCGGTGCTGTGGAGCGGCGTGCGCGACAAGATCTACGACCAGCTCCCGCGCGGAGGTCGCGACCGCGGCTTCTCGTACACCGTCACGCCGATGGCGATCACCGGCATCGCCGAAACGGTGCCGGGACTCGGGATCAGCGGCTCGTTCTAGAGCGCGGTACGCGGCTTGTAACGGAGGAGGTCGTGCGCGTCGTCATCGCCCTCGTCCTCGTCGGTCTCGCAGCGCCTGCCGCGTCTGCGAGCCCTCGTCACCGGGTGGTCTCGATGATGCGCCGGGCCCCGGTCGCGCGCGTATCCCGCGAGGCAAATCCGGTGGTTACTCGGGCCCGCGCCATCCGTCACCGCGCCGAGCCGGCGAAGCTCGCGCGCCGTCCCGGGTCGGTCGCAGCGTCCGTACGGCCCGAGATCGACGAGTTCACGATGCCTACCGTGTGGAGCGATCTGCGTCTCAAGGTAGGCGAGATGCTGCCGAGCGGCGGAACCGACCGGAGCGTCCAGTACACGCTGATGCCGATGACGATCACCGGCGCGAGCGAGACGACGGCGCCGGCGCTCGGGATCAGCGGCACGTTCTAGTAGCCTGGCGGTTCGATGTACCAGGAGTCATTCCTGATCGTGGCGTTCACGTGCCCCGGGTTCGAGACCGCCGCGGCCATCGAACGCGATCATCAGGACCGATCGCTCGGATGGGATCGACCCGATTCGGCGCGTGCACCATCGCTCGGGCTCGCGCTCGCGACCGAGCTCACGCGGCTCCTCGGTCTCGCCGGCGTGAGCGTGCGTCTCGACGTGGAGTACTACGCGATCCGCATGCTGCTCGAGCGCGGGACGGCGAGCTCGCCGCTGCAACTCGGCGGCTCCGACGGCGAGACCTGGGGAATCTCGTCGTTGGGGTCGGCCTAGCGAGCGCCCGTGAACGTCGCGGGTGCCTTGCGCAGCCCGAGGCCGAGGTTCATCGACGCTTCCCACTGACCGTCGACGATCTTGTCGCCCACGCCATCGCCATCTTCGTCGACGAGGCGCGCGGAGCCCTCGGTGAGGCGCAGCGCTTCGATGCGCAGATCCGCGAGGCGAGCGTGGACGAGGTCGACCGCGGTATCGAGACCGCCGGTGCAGATGTTCGTCAGCTCCGTCTTGTGGCCGACGCACACGCCGAGCACGCACTTGCTCGCGATCGTGTTCGCGAGGTTGGGGCAGTTGATCGCGGTGCCGAGCACCTGACGCACCGTGCCGCCGAACAGCGATGTCGACGCGGCCTCGATGCCCTGCCACGCGTACTCGCCGTAGTTGAGGCCGAAGTGCTGCTCGCTCGTGAACGACAGCGCGCCGGCCTCGGCCACGAAGATGTCGGGCGTCTGGGTCAGGATGTCGCCGGCGAGGCCGCCGATCGGAATGCGGATGTTCAAGCCGGTCGGCCGCAAGTCGAGCGCGGTGAGGCGATGCGTGGCGGTGTCGCCATCGATCGCGAGCTCGGAGTCCACGGCGAAGTCGGTGAGCGCGGTCTCGGCGAGCGCGGCGATGTCGCCGCAGTACTCGGTGACCGGCTTGCCGGCGATCTTCACCTTCTTGATCTCGTCGTTGATCCAGCCCTCGAGCTTGTCCTTGAGGACGCCGGGGATGGCGCCGTACAGCGCACCGACGGCGGGGACACCGGCGTGATCGGCGATCGAGATCAGCGCATGCGCCGGGTTGGTCTCCATCTCGCGGAGCGTGGTGACGACCAGCTCGATCTGCGACGGCAGGACCTGCTCGACCGTGAAGTCGACCTTGTTGACGACCTCGTACGGTCCGGTCGACGCGGGCACCGGATTCTCCGGCGTCCCCTGCGGACCGTCGCTGTCATCACCGCCACCCGCTCCCGTGGTTCCGCACGCAGCGAGGAGGACGACGGCGAGCAGCGAATGGCGCATGGCCCTCTCACTCAGCAAGGGTGCGGCCAAGGGTGCGCGAGCCGTGCAACCGCTGTGGTTCCAGCGACCTACGGTGTGCCGCAACTCGGGTCGCCAGAGAGCCGGGGCTCCATTGCCCACGAACGATTGCGAGCACTAGCGGCGCCGGTCCACATGAAGCGCGTCGAACGTGAGCGTCGCGAACCCGCTTCGCAGATCTGCGTCAGGTCCGCCGTGTGGCCCATGCACACGCCGAGCACGCACTTGTTGCTGCCTCCAGCGCGCGGCCCGCGTACTCGCCGTACGCGAGACCGGGGGTGTGGTTGCCGATCAGCCCGCGGGTAGCTCGGCGGGCGGAGCCTCGCGCTCCTCGGACCACAGGGTCTCGCGGAGCTGCTTGAGAGCGCTGCTCGCGGCGCGGATCTGCTGGATCTGCTGCGCGGTGACGCCCTTCATCGCCTCGACATCCCCACCGACCTCGCGGCGCTCGCGCATCGTGCGATCGAGGATCTCGCTGATGCCCTTGTAGAGCGTGTTGCCGGCGTTCGAGACGAACTCCGACAGGCGCTTGCCGAAGTCGTCGATGCACTTGTCGAAGTGCGGCTTCATCGCCTCCGCGGCGTTGAGCACCGCGGCGGGGACCTTCTCCTTCGCCTGCACGCGGATGTCGCCCGCGATCTTCGACTTGAGAACGATCGCGAGGATCGGGGCGGCGAGCGTGAGCAGACCACCGGCGAGCGCGTTGACGAACAGCATCACGGTGGTACCGAGCGCGCCGACGGCGTAGATGCCGACGTCGTACTTGAAGCTATCGACGGAGATCTCGACCTGGGTGTCCTCGGGTCCGAGGCGCTCCGCGAGCGTGGCCGCGGCGGCAGCGACGTTTTCATTCGTGATCGAGATGACCTCCTCCGCGAGGTGCTCGAGCATCGCGGCGAGCTTCGCGCCCTCGATCTCCGCCCACTCCTTGAACTTGTCCTCGATGAACTGCGGCAGGTACGCCTTCACGTCGTTCGCATCGACGGCGTCGATCTGCGCGGGGAGCGCCTGCACGAACGACTTCGCGAACGCCTCGAGGTCGAGTCCGATCTGCGTCTTGATCGATTCGGCATCGGCATCGATGCGGATGTGCAGCTCGTCGAGCTTGCGCTTGCTCGTATCGAGCTGCTCGCGAACCGCCTGGATCCGCTCCTCGAGCTCCTCGATGTTGAGGCTGTAGCTGTGCATGCGCACGCCGAGGTTGTTCTCGACGTACGCCGCGGTGCGCGAGGCATCCGCGGCCGCGTTGTCGAGGATGACCTGGGCGCGATCGCGTGCGAGGAACCGCTCGAGGTAGGCGAGCAGCTCCGGCATCCCGCTGTGCGGGTCCTTCGACTTGGCCCAGTCGCGCGCCGACAGCGGGAATAGCACCGGGTCCGGCATCATCGACGCGAGGTTCTTCTTCACGTAGTCGGTGACCGCGACCTTCTCGTCGGTGGACAGCATGTCCATCTTGCCGAGGACGAAGATCAGCCGATCGCGCGCGTTCTCGAGCACGCGCGAGCGCAAGAACTCTCGTTCGCTGTCCTTGAGCGCCTGGCCCGCATCGAGGAGAAACACCACGGCGTCGGCGCGCGGCACGTATCCGTACGTGACCTCGGCGCGCTGCTCGTTGAGGTCGTTGACGCCCGGGGTGTCGACGAGGACGACGTTGTTCTGCAGCAGATCGCTCGGGTACCCGAGCTCGACGTAGTTGACCTCGGAGGCGTGGCCACCGGCGACGGTGACCCAGTCCTTGAGCTGGCTCGGATCGAGGTACTTGCTCTCGCCGCTGAGCAGCAACACGCGCGCCGTGGGGTTCTCGGCCCACACGACGTGGTTGATCGATGCGGTGGTCGGCGTGATGCCCGTCGGCAGGATCTCCTGGCCGAGCAGCGCGTTCACGAACGTGGACTTGCCGTGGTTGAACTCGCCGAGCACGACGAGGTGGAACCGCTCGGCCTCGAGCTTGGGGATCCGCGTGGTGCGGATATCGCGCGATAGCGTGACCATGCCGACGCCCTCGGCGACGGTGGCGAGCTGCTCGAAGCGAGCGATGATCTCGCGCTTCGCCGACTTGTGATGTTCGAGAAGGATCATGGGTGCGTGGCTCCTAGAACACCGAGATGAGATCAGAGACCTGCTTGTCGATATCGGTCAGGCTGGGCTTCCCGGCGGGATCCTGGCCCGTGATGCTCGCGTACAGCGCCGAGCTCGCGAACAGCCGGAGCGCTTGCACGCGCTTCTGCACGTACGGATGCGAGCGGAACAGCTCGGCGTACCGGCCGACGCCCTTCTTCACCTCGGGCGGCGACTTAAGATAGTCCTCGGCGTTGAAGGCCGAGCCCTTGTCGAAGCCAAGCTCCAGCTTGACCAGCGCACTGAGCGTCTTGTCGAGATCGCGCACGGCGAGCAGGGCCGCGCGATCGCAGGTGACCTCGGCGCGGCGCGACCACGCCTGCAGCGTGATGATCGCGGGCTGCACCGCCCAGCGCACGAAGAACGCGGCGGACTGGGTCAGGTAGTGCAGCGCGGTGGCGTACAGGATGTGGCCGTTCTGCACGTGGCCGAGCTCGTGGCCGATCGCGGCGACCAGCTCGTTGTCGTCGAGCCTCTCGGCGAGATCCAGGTTGACGATCAGGTGCGGCGCGTCCTCGGTGCCGAGCACGCGGACCTTGATCGATCCGCTCGGTGCGGCGAACACCACGGGCACGCGAACGTGCAGCGCGGCGCCGGCGGCCTTCGCGGCCTCGTAGACCCGCGGGTACTGCTCGTCGGAGACCTTGACCGCGGTGCCGAGCAACTCGGTGCGGGCGACGTCGCGCCACAGCCGAGTCGTGGCCTCGAGCGCCATGGTCACGGGACGGGCCATGCCGAGCGTGCGGCGGAACGTACGCTCGCCGGTGAAGGCGTAGACCGCCCCCTCGCGAGCGGACTGTTCCATCGAACCGCGCCGAACGGCGATCCACTTCGCGAAATCGAAATCCACGCCTACCGACATGCGTGGAGTATAGCCACTCAATCCGCCAGTGCTCGTGCAGCACGACGTGCGATTCGACCGCGTGCGACCGCGAGCAATGCGAGGCCGAGCAGCACCGCGAACCACAGCGTGGCGAGCCGGGTCAGCAGGGTGGCGTCGAGGGCCGTCGCGTGATCGATGTGGCGGGCGCTGTTCACCAGCAATATGGTCATCGCTCCCTCCGTGACACCTAGCCCACCGGGCAGGAACGACAGCGCGCCGGCGATCGATGTGGCGGCATAGATCACCGTGGCGAGGCCGAGCGAGACCTCGGCGCCCGGGAACGCGTTGACGATCAGACCGAACCCGATGCACTCGGCGCCCCAGGCGGGGATGGCGATCAGGGTGGCGATGACGAGCAGCCGCGGCCGGCACAGTGAGGCGAGCCCGGTGTAGATCTCGTGGATCGGCGTGCGGAACCGCCGGGCGAACGCGGGGCGAGTGACGAGGTCGATCAGCCAGCGCGTCGGTCGCGGCCACGCGAGGAGGACGAGCCCGAACACGATGATCGAGGCGGCGGCGAGGACCAGCGTGGTTTGCACGCCGTAGAGCGCGACGCCGACCACCGCGACGAGCAGCAGCGCGATCAGATCGGTGACGCGCTCGGCGACGACGATCGGCGCGGTCTGCGTGGCCGGGATGTCGTGGAGCTCCCGGAGCAGATAGCTCTTCACGAGCTCGCCGAGCTTCGCGGGAGTGATCGAGAGCGAGAGCCCGGCGCCGAACACGACGGCGCTCGACCCCCAGGGGACGGAGACGCCTTGGTGCCGGAGGTAGAGCTGCCAGCGGAGGAAGCGGATCGCGTAGTTCGTGAGCGCCAGGCCGAGGGTGGCGAAGAACGCCCACCAGCCGAACTCGCCGAGGCGGTGCCCGAGCTCGCGGACATCGCCGACCATGACGATCGCGGCGATGCCGATCACGGCCACGATGGCGACCCAGATCCAGCGGCGCACGAACGCTAGGTATCACAGACTGCCGGGGGCCTGCCTTGACGGTGGGAGATGCCGCGGCGTAGCGTCGCAGGTGATGAGCAAGGCGACCACTCCGACGGCGACGGCGAACATCCTCGTGGTCGACGACGATCCCGAGATCGTATCGATGCTCAGCACGCGGCTCTCGAAGCGTGGCTACAAGATCTCGACGGCCGCGGATGGCCATCGGGCGCTGGAGCTCGCGAAGCGCGAGAAGCCGGACCTCATCCTGCTCGACGTCATGATGCCCGGTAAGTCGGGCTGGGAAGTGGCGCGCGCGCTCAAGCAGGATCCGGTCACGCAGGACATCAAGATCGTGATGGTCACGGCGATCGGCACGCAGGTGAACGAGCTGACCTCGCCGCTCTACGGCGCCGATGCGCACATCGACAAGCCGTTCGAGTTCGAGCGGCTCGAGAAGATCATCGCCGACCTCGTCAGCCCGAGCTGAGGGCCTTACCGGCCTTCTGGTACCAGGTGCTCTTCGAGTCCACCATCTGCTGGACCTCCTTGAGCTTCGACTTCGCGCCGGTCGGATCCGACGACAGCTCGCCCATCGCTTCCTTGTAGAGCGCGCCGGCCGCTGACTCGAGCGCCGACCGCACGCTCTGCGTGGTGCCGTTGCTGCCACCGGCGGCCTCGGCCGTGGCGACCGCTTCCTTCGCGGCGGAGTACATCTTCGCGGCCACGAAGCTCGCGGCGGCGCGCGGTGCGACCTGCGCGAGCTTGCCCTGGACCTCGTCCTTGAACACGCCGTCGGGATCGAAGTTCCGCGCGCGCTTGAGCGCTCCGTACGCTTCCTTGGGCGACGTGCCGGGCGCCATCCCGAGGTTGTACGAGCGACCGAACTGGTCGTAGACCGACGCAGCGGACTTCAGATCCGAGGCGTCCTCGGGATCCGCGCCCGCAACGGCAGCGCGCAACGTGGCGGCGGCCGCGGCGAACTGCTTGGCCTTGAACTGATCCTCGGCCTTGGACTTCACGCCCGAGGTATCGGCGCCAACGCGCTTCTTGGCCGGCTCCTTCTTGGGCGGCGGGTCCTTCCTGGGCGGCGGGTCGGCCTTCGCGACCTTCTTCGGCTCCTTCTTCGGAGGCGGGTCCTTCTTGGGCGGCGGGTCCTTCTTCGGCGGGGTGACGGCGACGACCGTCTCCTTCTTGGGCGGCTCGACCTTGGGCGGCGGGGCGACGACGACGACCGTCTCCTTCTTGGGCGGCTCGACCTTGGGCGGCGGCGGAATCACGGCGGCCTTGGGCGGGTCCTTCTTGGGCGGCTCGACGGCCTTCGTCGTCGTCGTCGGCTCGATCGGCTGGATCGTCTTGCTCGGCGTCGCGGTCTCCGGCGCATCGAGCTTTGCGTCGGCGCTGCCCTTGGTCTTCTCGGGCTCGGTGACGCCGCCGTTCGCGGCCGCGCCCCCGCTACCGCCCTTGATGATCGCGACCGTGGCGATCGCGGCGAACAGCGTGAGGCCAGCGCCAGCGAGGATCAGCTTCGCGCGCCGGGAGATCTGCGGCTGCCCGTACGCAGGCTGCGGTACGAGCACCGGCATGCCGCCGTACGGCGTCGGCGGGACGAGCGCGGTCGAGGTGGCGTCGCGCGGCATCTGGTTGCCGACGACGATCATCTGCGCGGACGCCGCGGGATATCCGTTGTGATACTGCGGAGGCAGCTGCGAGGGCCCGAGCGGCGGGCCCTGACCGGGAATCGTCGTCGGCATCACGTTGCCGAGCGGCATGCCCATCGAGTCGCCGAGCATCGTGGGCGAGCCCATCGGTCGGCTCACGCCCTGATGCAGCGACGGGATGGTGGTCGCGGCCGACGGAATCGGCTGCGGATAGCTCATCGACGCTTGCATCGCGGGCATCGGTGCCACCGACGGGCTGCGCTGGCGCATCGGCGGCGCGGGCGGGGGCAGCGTCTTCGGGCGGACGAACACCTCGCGCGGCGGCGGCATCTGCGACGGCGTCAGACCCGCATCGGACCGCACCGGCTTGCCGGCGACGGTCGACGGCTCTTCCTCGTCGTCATCGTGCTGCCCACGATCCATCGTGATGTCGACGGTCTGCGCCGGGCGCGGCATTCCGTTCGGGATGTCGAAGCGGAACGTGGTGTTTCCGATCTCGATCGTGTCGCCATTCGCGAGCATGAACGGCTGGTCTTCGATGTTGTTGTTGACCAGCGTGCCGTTGCCCGAGCCGCGATCGACGAGCACCCACGAGCCCTGCTCGTGACGGAGATCGAAGTGCTTGCGCGAGACCGCGATATCCGTCAGGACGATGTCGTTGTCGACGGCGCGACCGATCGTGTAGGTCTTGCCCGGAGAGACGTGGAGCTCGGCGCCGGCGTCGTTGCCGCCCGTCACCATCAGGCGCGCCTGGATCTGCGGCGTCATCATCGAGATCGCGGCGTTCGCTCGCTGATCGTCGACCGTGGGCTCGTCGACCATGCTCGCGTTCGTCGACGTCACGTTCGTGATGTTCTGTCGGCGCGGCGCATCCATGCCGAGCGCGCGGATCTTCTCGGCGACCTCACCTTGCTCGACCGTGGTGGAGGCTTCTTCCTCCCACCCGGACTCGATGGTGGTCTTCTCCTCTTCCTCGTCCGAAAAAGATTGGACCTTCGGCACCACATGCGCAGATACGCGCTGTGGCGCTCCAGAATTAGGAGCCCGGCCCATCACGGTAAATTGTACGGGCGGTAACGCAGCGGATCAATGACAGCTCTCCCGAGGTGTCCTACCTTTCACCTCATGCTGGTCACCGTGGAGCGCAGTGGTTCGACCGATGTCCTCGACCTCGTTCCGAGCAAGATCATTGGCATCGGGGTCAATTACCGGGCCCACGCCGTCGAGATGGGTAAGGGACTCCCCGAGGAGCCCCTGATGTTTTTGAAGCCCCGATCGGCACTTCTGCCCGATGGAGGCGTGATCGAACGTCCGCTGGCCTACGCCCAGGTCCACTTCGAGGGCGAGCTAGGCGTCGTGATCGGGCAGCGGGCGAAGCGGATCTCTCGCGACCAGGCGCTCGATTTCGTCCTCGGCTTCACCTGCATCAACGACGTGAGCTGCCGCGATCTGCAGAAAACAGATGGCCAGTGGGCCCGGGCGAAGGGCTTCGACACGTTCTGCCCGCTCGGGCCGAAGATCGTCGGCGGGCTCGATCCGCGGAACCTGCGCATCCAGACCCGGCTCAACGGCGTCACGAAGCAGGACTCGACGACCGCGGATCTGATCTTCGACGTCGCGACGCTGATCGCGTTCTGCAGCCAGCACATGACGCTCGAGTTCGGTGACGTGATCTCGACCGGTACGCCCGCGGGAGTCGGCAACATGGCGCCGGGCGACACCGTCGAGGTCGAGATCGAAGGCATCGGGATCCTCCGCAACACGGTGATCGCGCGCCCGTGAGCATCGTTATCGGTCTCGGTGGAAATGTCGGCACCGAGGCCGAGATCCTCGAGCGGTTCACGTTCGCGCGCGAGGCGCTCGCCGGCCTCGGTAGCGTGCGGTCGGCGCCGCTGTACCGGACCGCGCCGATCGGCCCGGCGCAGCCCGCGTTCTACAACACGGCCGTCGCGCTGGTGGCGGACGACGTGCAGCCGCGCGAGCTGATCGAGATCGTGCTCGAGATCGAGCGCATGCTCGGGCGCGATCGCTCGGCCGAGACGCGGTGGGGACCGCGCACGATCGATCTCGACGTGCTGGTGTGGGACGACCGTGCGTTCCGCATCGAGGCCCTCGAGGTTCCCCATCCGCGGCTGACCGAGCGAAGATTCGCGCTGGCCCCCGTCGCCGAGCTGCTCGGGGAGGATGCCGTCGTCGCGGGGAAGCCGCTGCGCGCGTGGCTCGCGGGCGTGCGCGAGCAGGAGATCGAGTACCTCGCGACTACCTGGTGAGCGTCGCGAGGTTCGAGCGGTGCGTGTACACGAGGAGCGCGAGCGTGCCGGCGGCGAGCACGGTCATCCACGTATCGCCGCGGTAGATCATGAGGGCGGCGATCGTGGCGATCGCGGCGAGCGAGCCGAGCGCGGGGACGCGCTTCCACGCGAGGACGATACCGAACACGCCGATCGCGATCGCGAGCTCGCGCGGTGCAAGGACGAGGAACACCCCGGTGGCGGTCGCCACGCCCTTGCCGCCGGTGAACTCGAGGAACGGCGAGAAGCAGTGACCGATGATCGTGGCGGCGCCGGTTGCGACCACGAGCCACGGATCCGCCGTGTGATGGAGCGCGTAGTACGTGGGGATGGCGCCCTTCGCGGCGTCGAGGAGGAGCACCACTGCCCCGAGCTTCGCGCCGAGGACGCGGGTGACGTTCGTCGCGCCGATGTTGCCGCTGCCGTGCGCGCGGATGTCGACGCCTCGGTAGTGCGCGAGGATCACGCCGAACGGAATGCCGCCGGCGAAGTAGCCGAACAGGATCAGGGCGACCACGCCGATCATCGACGACACCGACCATGCCATGCTCGCCGGCGGATGAGCATCTCCACCATCGTCGCAGAGCTGGCCCGCGCCCTCGAGCCCGTGATCACGGATGCGGCTCCGACGGCGCTGCTCGCCGTTGCGCGCGACATGCCGCGGTTCGTGGCGGAGCAGCGGCTCGATCTGTGGGAGACCGCGCTGATCGCGGACGGGCGGATTCCGGCGGAGACGAAGCAGGAGCTCGCGGTTGCCGAGCTGATCGAGCTCGGGCGGTTCAACATGTACGGCGAGATCGACGAGGACGAGACGCGGCTGTATCTCGAGCGGGCGATCGCATCGGCTCGGGCGGCGGGCGGGACCGTGGACATCGACCACGCCACGGCTGACCTCACGGACTGGTAGTCCACCAGCGGCGGACCTGCTCGATCGAGGACGTGCGCGGCAGGCCGGTGGGGAGCGTGTCCAGGAACACGCGGCCGTAGGTCTTGGTGACGATGCGACCGTCGAGGATCGCGACGATGCCGCGGTCATCGCGCCGGCGGATCAGGCGGCCGAAGCCCTGCTTGAGCGCGATCGCGGCCGACGGGAGCTGGATCGTCTCGAACGGATCCTCGCCGACCTCGGCGCGAGCCTGCATGCGCGCGGCGACCAGCGGATCCGTGTGTGGGGCGAACGGGAGCTTGTCGATGATGACGAGGCTGAGCGCATCGCCGGGCACATCGACGCCTTCCCAGAACGAGCTCGTGCCGAGGAGCACGGCGTTCGGCGTGGAGCGGAAGCGGTCGACGAGCGTGGCGCGCGGAGCCTCGCCCTGGATCAGGCGCGGGTACGGGAGCTTCGCGAGGCGCGCCGTGGCCTCGCGCAACGCACGGTGGCTGGTGAACAGGAGGAACGCGCGGCCCGTGGTGATCGCGAGCAGCTCCTGCACCCGCTCGGCGGTGATCAGCGAGAAGCCATCGTGCACGGGGGGGAGATCGCGGGGCACGTAGAGCATCGCCTGGCGCGTGTAGTCGAACGGGGACGAGACGATCAGCTCCTCGGCGTCGTCGAGCCCGAGACGGGCGCGCGTGTACGCGAGCGCCCCGCCCGCGGCGAGCGTGGCCGAGGTGAACACCGGCGTGGGACCCGCGGTGATGATGTGCCGGCGCACGAGATCTGCGACGTCGATCGGCGATGCGCTGAGGAACGTGCCGGTGGCGCGGGCTTCGCCCCAGTAGACGTGGCTCTTCTGCCGCTGCTCGGCGATCGCGGCGAGATCATCGCGCAGGCTGCGTGCGCGTCTCGCGAGCCCGGAGAGCGCGGCGCGGTGACCGGCCTCGCCCTCCGCCTCCTCGTCGGGCGGTGGCTCTGCCTCGGCCTCCGCGGTGCGTGCGAGCTCCTCGAGCGCCGTGTCGAGGCGGAACCACGCTGCCTGTCGCTCGGGGTGATCGAAGAGGCCCACCGGCATCGAGATCTTGATGACGTCGTTCTCGTCGGCGGCGAGCAGCGCGGTGCGTAGCTGCGCGAACAGCGAGATGCTCGCGCGCTCGACCGCATCGATCACGTCGACCGCCGCGCGACCGGTCCACAGCGGCATGCGTGCGAGGCTGAGGTGTGCGTCGCGGACCAGCTCCGAGACCTTCTGCGTCGAGATCCGCGCGCCGAAATGCTCGGTGGCGACGTCCTCGAGCTGATGCGCCTCGTCGAAGATCACGGCATCGTGCTCGGGCAGCACGCGCGCACCGGGGCTCGCCGCTCGCAACGCGCGATCGGCAAAGTACAGGTGGTGATTGACGAGGATCAGCTGCGCCTGCTCCGCCATCCGCCGCGCCTGGGTGATGAAACAGCGTTCGAAGTACGGACACCGCGGTCCGATCCGCGCATCCGGCGTGGTCGTGACCTCGGCCCACAGCGGCGAGCCCTCGGCCAGCCACTCGACCTCGGCCCGGTCGCCCGTCTCCGAGTGCTCGGCCCAGTCCGCCAGCGCGGCGAGGGAAACATCCTCGCCCTTCATCCGCGCCGAGGCCTCGGCGAGCCGGCGCTTGCACACGTAATTGGCGACGCCCTTGAGCACCACCGCGGCAAACGGCTTGCCGATGATCTCGCGGAGCAGCGGAACATCGTGGCGCGCGATCTGATCCTGAAGGCCGCGGGTCCCCGTCGAAACGACGACCCGCTTGCCCGAGAGCAGGGCAGGGATGAGATACGCGAGCGTCTTGCCCGTGCCCGTTCCCGCCTCGACGATCAGCGCGTGCTGCCCCTCGAGCGCCGCCGCCACCGCCGCGCTCATGACCCGTTGTTCGGCCCGATCCTCGTAGTGCGGAATCGCCTGCGCGAGTCCTCCACCCGGCGCGAGCAGCTCGCTCACTTCCGCGAGGCCTTCTCGGCGTGCCCGCTCGTCCCGAACCGCCGCGCCAGCTCCGCGAACACCCGCTCGATCGGGATCCGCCGTGCCGTCAGCCCGACCATCACGTGAAACATCACATCCGCCGTCTCGGAGATCACACGCTCGTCCGTCCCGGCGGGCAATTCGGCGGCGAGCTCGCCCGTCTCCTCGGCGATCTTCGCGAGGATCTTCGGCATGCCCGCATCGAGAAGGGACTTCGTATAGCTCTTCTCGCCCGTCGCCGAGTCGCGCCGCGCGGCGAGGATTTGCTCGAGCCGGATCAGGATCTGCGCGCCCTCGGCGGCCGGCACACCGTCGTCCTTCGCGCCGTCATCGGTCTCGAAGAAGCACGTGGTCGCCCCGGTGTGGCACGCCGGCCCGGCCGGCCGGACACGCGCGAGCAGCGTGTCCCCATCGCAATCGATGCGCAGCTCCACGAGCTCCAGCGTGTTGCCGGACGTCTCGCCCTTCTTCCACAGCGCGCTCCGCGACCGGGACCAGAAGTGAACGATCCCGGTCTCCCGCGTCAGCCGCAGCGCCTCCGCGTTCATCCACGCCACCATCAAGACCGTGCCCGCGGTGGCGTCCTGGACGACACACGGCACCAGCCCTCGATCGTCGAACGCGGGCTCGATCACCTCGCCACCTTCGCGAACACAGATCGCGCTGTCAACGTTTCGAGATCACAGGCCGTCCGAAAGGCGTCCGAAAGGGGACGTCCGAAAGGGGACGCTTTCAACTTAGACAACCAACGATCTGCAACTACGCGATCGCTGGTCGCACTGATTCACGCCATCCGAAAGGAGGACGGCCGAAGAGGATGCTTTCAACGTAGACAACCAGCGAGCGCGAATCGCGGGGTTAGCGATCGCAGGTTGTCTACGTTGAAAGCGTCCCCTGTGCCGGACGCCTGTGCCGGACGCCCTGTGCCGGACGTCCCCTGTGCCGGACGGCGTGTGCCCGTGTGCCGGCCGCCTTGGTCAGCTGCGGACGGGGAGGCCGCGGGCGGCCAGGAAGGCCTTGGCCTCGCCGATCGTGTGCTGGCCGAAGTGGAAGATCGAGGCGGCGAGGACGGCGTCGGCGCCGGCCTCGAGGCCGAGGGCCAGGTGGGCGAGCTCGCCGACGCCGCCGGACGCGATCACGGGGATCGAGACGGCGCGGGCGACGGCGGTCACCAGCTCGGTGTCGTAGCCCTGTCCGGTGCCGTCACGATCCATGCTCGTCAGCAGTAGCTCGCCCGCACCGCGCGAGGCCACCTCGCGGCACCAGGTGAGGCCGTCCTTGCCCTCGGGGGTGCGGCCGCCGTGGCTGTAGACCTCCCAGGTGCCGTCGCCGCGGCGCTTGGCGTCGATCGCGACGACGATCGCCTGGACGCCGAAGCGATCGGCGCAGGCGGTGATCAGCTCTGGCGTGCGGAGAGCGGCGGTGTTGATCGCGATCTTGTCGGCGCCCGCTTCGAGCAGGCGCTCGGCGTCGGCCACGGTGCGGACGCCGCCGCCGACGGTGAGGGGCGCGAAGATCTGGTTCGCGGTGCGGCGGACCACGTCGATGATCGTCGAGCGGCCTTCGGGCGAGGCGGAGATGTCGAGGTAGCAGATCTCGTCGGCGCCTTGAGCGTCGTAGGCGGCGGCTTGTTCGACCGGGTCGCCCGCGTCGCGCAGCTCGACGAAGTTGATGCCCTTGACGACGCGGCCGTCCTTCACGTCGAGGCACGGGATCAGGCGACGGGCGAGCATCAGATTCTCGGGTGCCCGTGTGCGACGCGGGCGGCCTCGGAGACCGTGAATCGCTTGTCGTAGAGCGCGCGCCCGACGACGACGGCGGCGATGCCGGCATCGCGCAGGCGGGCCAGGTCGTCGAGCTCGCCGACGCCGCCGGAGGCGATCACCTCGCAGGGCACGTGGTGCGCGAGCGCGGCGGTCGCGGCGACGTTCGGGCCGTGGCGAAGGCCGTCGCGCGCGATATCGGTGTAGAGCAGTGCGGCCGCTCCCCAGGTGGCCGCCTGCTGCCCGAGATCGGTCGCGGTGACGTTGCCGCTCGTGGTCCAGCCGTCGACGGCCACGATTCCGTCGCGCGCGTCGACGGCGACGATGATCTTCCCGGGGTGCGCGCGGCACAGCTCCTCGACGAGCGCGGGCGATTTCACGGCCGCGGTGCCGAGGACCGCGAACGCGGCGCCGAGGGCGAGGACGGCTTCGACCGAGGCGCGATCGCGCAGGCCACCGCCGACCTCGACCGGGATCGGGGATGCGATGACGATCGCGCGCACCAGATCGAGCTGACGGGGTTCGCCGAAGGCGCCATCGAGATCGACGACGTGGAGGCGATCCGCGCCGTCATGCGCGAGGGTCGCGACGAGCTGCACCGGATCGGTGTGGAACACGGTCGCGCGCTCGCGCTTGCCTTCCTCGAGGCGCACGGCCTGACCACCGAGAAGATCGATCGCGGGGAACAGCTTCACGTGGCCTCGACGAAGTTACGGAGGAGCTGGAGGCCGACGGCCTGGCTCTTCTCGGGGTGGAACTGACAGGCGAACACGTTGTCGCGCCGGATCGCGGCGCACACGCGCACGCCGTGGACGGACTCGAGCGCGAGGATCGACGGATCCTCGGGCATCGCGTGGAACGAGTGCACGAAGTAGACGTACGCACCGTCGGCGATGCCGGCGACGAGCGGATCGGGCCGGCGCTGTGCGATCCGGTTCCAGCCCATGTGCGGCACCTTGAGCGTGGGGTCCGTGGGCGCGAGCTTCACGACCTTGCCGCGGTAGATGCCGAGGCCGGCGACCGGCCCTTGCTCCTCGCTCTCCTCGAACAGGATCTGGAGGCCGAGGCAGATGCCGAGGTACGGCCGCCCGCTCGTGATCGCCTCGCGCAGCGCGTCGCCGAGGCCGCGCTCGACGAGCCCGCGCATGAACACGCCGAACGCGCCCTGGCCCGGCACCACGATCTTGTCGGCGGTGCGCACCACATCGGGGTCGCGCGTCACCACCACCTCGCCTCCGACCTTTGCGATCGCACGCTCGACCGAGCGGAGGTTGCCGGAGCAGACGTCGACGATCGCGATCACGCGATCAGCGTACCTTTGGTCGATGGGACGGCGCCGCCGAGGCGCGGATCGATCCGGGTCGCCATGTCGCACGCCTTGGCGAACGCCTTGAAGATGCACTCGATGGTGTGGTGCGCGTTGCCGCCGTAGTGGAGGTTGACGTGCAGGTTGCACTGCGCGCGCGTCGCGAACGCGGCGAAGAACTCCTTCGCGAGCTCGCAGTCGAAGTCGCCGATCCAC
>JBBRED010000035.1:0-38006 GCA_038203335.1 Haliangiales bacterium
ATCCAGGCGCCGAGATCCTCGAGCTGGATGTGCTTGCAGCCGGCGCCGACGACGTCTCCGATCTCGGCGCGGAACACCTCGGCGAGCGCGCGCGAAAGATCGTAGCGGTTCTTCGCCGGTCCGCTCTTGAAGTGCGCGAGCGTGGAGAGCTGCACCGGCCCGGCGCCGATGCACGCCTTGATCGGGCGCTGGGTGTGGCGCTGCGCCCACCGATAGAACAGCTCCATGCGCACCGGCCCGCGCTTGATCTCTCCGGTCACCGCAACGCCGCCGGCCTCGTCGAGCGCCCACACGTCGCGGCCCTTGGCCTTCGCGCGCGCAGGGTGCGGCAGCTTCTCGTTGCCGAAGCCCTCGGTGCGCTCGAGCCAGTACCAGAGGAACGAGCCGATGCCCATGTGGTAGTCGTCGAACCACATCTGACCGTCGGTGAGGATGTCGAGCCCGGCGTCCTCCTGATCCTTGATCACGACGCGCGTGGCATCGTGAAACGCTTCGGCGTGACCGGCGAGCTTGAACGCCTCGAGCACGTCCTTGCCGGCGAGCTGATGCGTGAACCAGGCGGGGCGCGGATAGGAACCGACCATCGTCGTCGGAAGCAGCGGGAGCGTCATGGCCACCGCAATACCACGGCCCACCGGGGACCAGATGTTACGGGCACGTTGCGGTCGTGCCGGTCCGGCTCGCGGCCTCACCGATGCCGCACGAGACCACGCACGCGGCACCGACGCAGCTCGTGACCGTGCAGCCGGCGGCCGGGCAGGTGACGTGGCACTCGCTCGAGCCGCCGCAGTCGACGTTGCACGAGCTCGCGCCGGAACACTCGATGTGACACGAGGCGTTGTTCCGGCAGTTGACGTCGACCGGCCCCGACGCACCCTGGATGTGGCACTCGGCGGCGCCGCTCGCGCAGGTGTGGTCGCAGTCGTCGGTTCCGCTGCACACGCAGTGATCGCCGACGCAGGTGTCGTCACTGGCCATGCAGCCCGCGCCGAGGACCGTTGCACTACACAGGAGCATCAGGCACACGAAGGTTTTCATATGACCGTGATACGCCGCCCCGCCGCCGGGGCCGACATCACACCGACATCACGCCGATCAGCGACAGGGTTCGGCGGAGCAGCGGCCCCACGGCAGCTCGAGGTCGGTATCGCCGGTGTCCTTGCCGAAGCAGCAGTTCGGCGTGGGGCTCGGGCAATCGGACGGGCCGTCGAGGCACGCGGCGACCTTGCAGCTGGCCCCGCAGGCCGTGGTGGAGCCGCTGCAGCAGTAGTCGCCGCCGACGCAGTCCGAACGTTGATCGCAGATCGCACCCGCGCCGGGGCAGCTCGCGCTCGCGGCGATGCAGCGCGGGTCGTTGATGCCGTCCACGCAGCACTGCTCGGTCTCGCTACAGATCACGCTGTCGCAGCGCACGGTGGCGGTGGCACCACCGCGGCGGCAGCGGCCCGCGATGCAGGTCTGGGCCGCGGGACAGCCGCGATCGCCGCCGCGATCCGAGTCACACAGAAAGGCAGTGTCCCCTTCGTCAGGCGAACATGCGCAAACGATCACGAACAGACACGCGATCACTCGCAGCACGTGCGCGACGCTAGCACGACACCGCGAACAGGGACTAGCATCGGCTCGTGGAGCCACCGCGTCTGCGCTGCGTACTCGTGATGCCCGATGGGCCATCGCGCCGCGTTGGACCGAACGGCGTGATCATCGGCCGGCAGAAGGACTGCGACATCGTCACGCTCGAGCCGAGCGTCAGCCGGCGTCACGCCCTCGTGCGGATCACCGCCGACGGCGTCGAGGTGGTGCCGCTCGGTCGGGCGCCGGTCGAGATCAACGGCAAGCCGAGCGACAAGCCGCACGGGCTCGCCGATGGCGACATGCTCGGCATTCCGGGCCTCACGCTCGAGGTCAAGATCTCGGCGGCGCGGCCCGATCCGGACGCGCCGGGCGGGTTCGTGCTCCAGCGCGAGCGCGGCGGCAGCTTCGGCATCGCGCACACGCCGTTCATGATCGGCGGCGGCGCGACCGATGATCTGATCATCAAGAAGTGGCCCGAGGCGTTGCTCGCGCTGCACGTCGCGCAGGGCGAGCTGTTCGTGGAGTTGCGCACCGGCAAGGCGGAGCACGGCGGGGAGGCGCTCGAGCCGGGCGTGCTCGAGCCGCTGCAGGTCGGCGACGCGCTGACGTGCAAGGGCGAGCAGTTCACGATCGCGTACGCGGGCACGGCGGCGACCACGGCGGTCGCGGCGCGGCAGGAGCTGCCGATCAAGATCGAGATCGAGATGCTGCCGCGCGGCGGGCGCGTGGTGTTCACCACGCCGATCGGCGAGCGCGCCGTGTACCTCGCGGATCGCCGCTTCGATCTGATGATGGCGCTGCTCGATCCTCCCGAGGGCCACAAGCCCGGCGAGTTCATCTCCGACGACACGGTGCGGGCCGTGGTGTGGCCGCGCAATCCGTCGGTCAGCCGGCCCGAGATCAACATGCTGATCTCACGGTGCCGGCGCGACCTCCTCGACGCGGGCCTCGCCGGACCGCGCCTCATCGAGCGCGCGCCCGGAGGCGGCGGCACGCGACTCGCTCTGGCCCCGAACGCCACCGTGGTGAAGAAGACCTAGTGGTACGATTCTCGTCCGTGGGGACGCCGGAGGTAGAGCATGTCGGCCGCTACGAGCTGCTCATGGAGCTCGCGAAGGGCGGCATGGCCGAGCTCTATCTCGGCCGGCTGCACGGCGTCGGCGGGTTCACGCGGCTCGTCGCGATCAAGCGGATCCTCCCGCACCTCGCCGAGGACAAGGTGTTCCACGACATGTTCCTCAACGAGGGGCAGATCGCGGCGCACCTCTCGCACCCGAACATCTGCCAGGTCCACGAGCTCGGTGAGGACAATGGCTCGCTGTTCCTCGCGATGGAGTATCTCGACGGCGTGCCGTGGGACGCGCTGATCAAGCAGATGCCGCGCAACCTCGAGACGCTCCGCCTGGTGGCGGGCGTGATCGCGCAGGCGTGTGAAGGGCTGCACTACGCGCACGAGCTGAAGGACGTCGATGGCACGCCGACGCCGGTCATCCATCGCGATGTCTCGCCGCAGAACATGTTCGTGACCGTCGACGGCGTTTGCAAGGTGCTCGACTTCGGCGTCTCGAAGATGATGAAGGATGGCCCGCGCACGCGGACCGGTGTGCTGAAGGGCAAGCTGCCGTACATGTCGCCGGAGCAGATCCAGGCCGAGCAGCTCGACGCGCGCAGCGACGTGTTCGCGCTCGGCGTGTGCGTCTGGGAAGCGCTGACCGGGAGCTCGCTGTTCGATCGCGACTCGGACTTCTTGATCTGGAAGGCGATCACCGAGGCCCCGATCCCGGCGCTCGTACCGCACGGCATGCCCGCGGCGATCGATGCGGTGATCGCGAGCGCGCTCGAGCGAGACCGCACGCGCAGGTTCCGCTCGGCGCGTGCGCTCGCCGAGGCGCTGCGGGGCGCCGCCGACAAGGTCGGTGGTGCGATGAGCCCCGGCGAGATCGCGGAGATCGTGAGGTCGATGTGCGGCGAACAGATCGCGCAGCGCGCACGCGATGTGGCGAACGTCGTCAGCGGGCGGCGGTCGGCGCCGAAGATCGAGGAGCCATCGCCGGCGGATACCATCGAGGAGACGGCCGGATCGACGATCAGCCTGCGCGCCGGATCCGTGAAGGTCACGCGCCCCACGCCTGCGCTCGAGCGTCGCTCGCGATGGCCGTTCGTGGTCGGCGCCCTCGGTGCGATCGGCGGCGCCGTCGCGCTCGTGATCGCACTGCGTGGTGGGAGCGACGACCACCGCGAGCCCGCGCCGGCGCCCGTGATCACGGCGACCCCGACGCCCGCACCGATCGCGATCCCACCGCCGACGACGCCGGAGCCGCTCGACATCGTCGGCGAGGCCCGCGTTCTCGCGGTGTGCCCGGCGGGCAGGACCTGTACGGCGACGTGCGTCGCGGGTGACTGCAAGCTGCGCTGCGAGGCAGGCTCGACGTGCACCAGTGACTGCGCGGGTGGCCGGTGCGTGAACGCGTGCGCGTCCGGCGCGACCTGCACGTTCAACTGCGTGGGCGGCCACTGCACGACCGAGTGCCCCGACGGGGCGAAGTGCACGAGGACCTGCGCGGGTGGCACCTGCACCGCGAAGCCCGGTGCGGCGGTCAAGGTCGCGAAGCCGACGAAGAAGCCGGAGACCGCGGTCACCGTTGTTCCGCCGGTTGTGCCGAGCGAGCCGGGGACGTTCAGCATCGATTCGTCGCCGTACGCGGTGATCTACATCGACGGCGCAAGGGCGGGCGAGACGCCGCTGTACGGCGCGAAGGTCGCCGCCGGCAAGCACCAGGTGCGCGCCGTGCTGGAGAACGGAACCGCGAAGACGTTCTCGATCGAGATCGCGCCGGGCAAGCCCACGAACAAGGGCAAGCTGACGTGGTGACCCGCGCGCTCGCGATCGTGTGCACACTCGCCTGCGTCGCGCGCGCCGACAGCGCGAAGCTCGAGCAGGCGCGCCAGGCGATCGACGGCGTGCGCTACGACGAAGCGCAGCGGCTGCTCACCGCCGCGCTCGAGGAGGGCGCGAATTCTCCGGCCGCGCTGCGCGAGATCTATCAGCTCTCTGCGAGCACGGCGGTGGTCCTCGGGCAGGCGGATGCCGGCGAGCAATACTACCGCCGCTGGCTCGCGCTCGAGCCCACCGCCACGCTCGGCAAGGACATCTCGCCGAAGCTGCGCGGCCCGTTCGACGCGGCAAAGGCGTACATCGGCGCGCACGGCCGGTTCGAGGTCACCGCCTCGCGATCCGCGCCGCGCGAGATCGACGTCGAGGTGGTCTCGGATCCGCTCGCGATGGCGCGCGGTGTGCGCCTCGCACCGGGCACGGCGACCACGCCGTTCTCTTCGACCCGGCACGCGAAGCTCGCCGCCGACGTGCTCGCGGTGCGCGCCGTCGTGCTCGACGAGTACGGCAACGTCCTCCGCGAGCTCGACGTGCCGGCGGCGGCCCCGGAGCCACTCCACGCGCCGTACGTGCTGGATGGCGACGCGGCCGCGGCGACGACGGAGGAGATCGAGCACCGCGGCACCCATCGCACCGCGCTCCTCGCCTGGGGCGTCCCGTGCGTCAGCCTGCTCGCGCTCGGCGGGTTCTTCACGTTCGTCGGCGTCTACGAGCACTACCGGATCCAGGACGTGCTCTCCGACAGCAAGGACTACTACTACAAGGACCTCGAATCGAAGCGGAACACCCGCAACGCGATGATCGCGCTCGGCTCGACGTTCGGCGGGCTCGGCGTGCTGCTGCTGATCCCGACCGCGATCTACTGGAAGAAGAACAAGACGCACACCGAGCGCGTGATCGTCCCGACCGCCACCGCCGACAGCATGGGGGCGGCCGTCATGGGACGGTTCTGATCACGCCACGCTCGATGTAACGCGGCCGGCTCGGCCCAGGCTCGCGTACGATCAGTACAGGCGGTGCAGGTGCGTGCCGCGGTAGTAGTGGCCGAGGATCTTGTCGTGCGGCTTGCCGGCGCCCGCCATGCCGATCGCGCCCATCTGACACATGCCCACGCCGTGGCCGAACCCCGCGCCGCGGAACACGAACGAGTCGCCGTCGCGGGCGACCTCGAACAGGGTCGACTTCAGGCCGCCGAGGAGCCGTCGGATGTGGAGGTCGCCGGTGACCTCGACGCTCGCCTTGTCGCCCTTGATGACCAGGACGCCGATGCGGCCCGAGACGCCGCGCTGCTTCGGGGTGATCGCCTTGATCCGCCCGATCTCCGGGTACTCCACCGACACGCGGGCGGTCAGATCATCGGCGCGGAGCTTCTCGGTCCACCGGAACCGCGTCTTCGCGAGCTTGCCCTGGTTGCACCACGCGTCCTTGCCGCCGTCGAGGAAGGCGTCGAGGTTGTCGTCGGTCACCTTGGACATCGCGGCCTTCGGATCGTCGGCGCGGCCGCGCAGCGACGGATCCGCCGTGCCGCCCCAGATCGCCTCGTTGTCCTCGGTGTGACCGCCGCAGGATGCGCTGTAGCGCACGTCGACCATGCCGCCGCCGTCGCGCAGCATGACGATGCCGCGCGTCGCCTCGACCGCCTTCGTGGTCCGCGGATCCTCCTTGCCGGCGCCCGCGTAGACCTGGCACTGCTGCGTCGAGCACAGGAGGAACGGATCGGTCAGGTTGCGGCGGCCGATCTTCTGGAGCAGCTCGGTGCGCGCCGCGATCGCCTGCGCCTCGAGCGCGGCCTGCGGCGCATCCGGATACATCTCCGCAGGGACGAGGCCCGCGAGCAGCTTGTTCTCGGGCACCGCGTTGGCGGCGAGCAGCGCGCCGTCGTGGTCGAGGGTGACGTAGACCGCGCCCCAGTAGCGGCGATCCTCGGTGCCGGTCTCGAGCTGCGAGCCACCAGTGCCGCTCGGTACATCGACCACGGTCAGCGTCTCGCTCGCCTTCTTCGGCGTGAACCACAGCACCGACGGGTTGCGGATGACCGTGCCGCCGTTCCTTGCCACGATCGTGCCCGACGGCCGGCGGACCAGGTCCTGGTGCGTCGAGGTCTGGAGCCCGTAGCGCTTCGCGAGCTCCGCCGCACGGGCGGCGCCCTTGCCGGCCGCGACCGGATCCACCCCCACGCGAACCTCGCGCGTATCGATCACCTCGCCGTCGACGCCAAACACCGTGCCGATCTCGAACGTGCGCGGATCGAACCCGCGCTCCTTCCAGCGCGCCAGCGCCGCCGCCACGCCGGTCTGATCATCCGGGGCGAGCGTCTCGACGATCGTCCAGTCCTGGATCACCGCGGGCTTCGTGTTCTCCGCCGTGATCGTCCACGCCTCCCCGGCATCGGTCTCGATCGCCGAGCCGCCCTGGCCATCGGGCCGCACCAGCACCCCACCCTTGGCGCGCAGCTTGACGTCCTTGCGGTTGCCCATGATCTCGACGGTCACCAGCGGAACTCCGTCGTCCGTGAAGGTGAACCGCGTCGAGTACAGGATCCGCAGCTTGTCGGTGGCCGAGGTCTCGTCCGCGTGCGCGACCCCGCTCATGATCATGAAGGCGAGGGCGAACGCGACGACGAACGACCCTGCAGCGACCAGGCTGGTACGGAGCATGGTCGAGGCTAGGCACCCCCCTCGGAGGAGGGCAAGTTATCGGCGGGTCAGTGCGGCTGGAACAGGTTGCGGTACGCCGAGTCCGACCGGTCGTCCTTGAGCGGCTCGACGACGAACAGCGTGATCTGGAGGGCCTCGCCGAGCCCGTCGGTCTTCTCGGCCTCGCAGCGATCGAGGATCACGCCGTGTTTGTTGATCCGCTCGGCGGTCTCGGGAGTCACGTGGTGCTCCTTGAACTCGTGGTGGGCATCGACCAGGGTCGCCGCGAGCTCCTTGGACTCCTGCTCCATGGACTTCAGACCCTCGACCAGCTTCGCGCAGCTCCCGCCCGAGGCGTCCATGACGTCGGCGAGCTTGCGCCAGTACAGGCCGGAGGCGACCTCCCAGGGCTCCGCCCCGGTCACGGGAGACGTCGCGGGCGTGGGCTTCGAGTGCGAGCACGCGGTGGCGAGGACGAGTGAGATGAGAACGAGGCGCATACCGACAGCGAACCACGCCCGTCGCCCGGATCAGGGGTCCGGGACCGTGATTGGCGCGGTCGCACAGGTGATTCGAGCCTCACCCACCGCCTACGGGTGCTCGCGCAGCCACGTGGTGAGCTCGGCGAGCGGCTTGGTACCGGCATCGGCAGAGGCCACGAAGCCGTCGCGGGCCTGGTCCGCGAGGGCGTGCGCGCGCGGTCGTCCCGCGGGCTCCGGCCACAGGGCGCGCGCGAGGGCGAACCGCGTCTCCGCCAGCTCGAAGGCCGGCATGTCGGGCTGCGCGCGGATCACGAGGGCGCGCTCGGCGGCGGCGCGCGCGGCCGAGAACTTTCCGAGCGCGAGGAGCTCCTGCGCGATGCCGGTCAGCGCGGACGCGACATCGGGATGATCGGGGCCCAGCGCCTTCTCCGAGATCGCGAGCGCTCGCTGATACGAGGCGACGCCGGCATCGTGATGGCCCTCCGCCGCTTCGATCGCGCCGATCAACAGCAGCGGCGCCGCGAGGGTAGGGTGGTCCGCGCCGCCGACCTTCTCGTAGATCGCGAGAGACCGCGCCGCGGCGCGGCGGGCCTCCACGGTGTTGTCCTGTGCGAGGTAGGCGATGCCGAGGTTCGCGAGCGCGCCGGCGAGATCGGGATTCGTCTCGGCATCGGCCGCCTCGAAGATCTTGATCGCGCGGAGCTGGTACGGACGCGCCTCGTCGTAGCGGCCCTGGGAGAGATATCCGGCGCCGATGTTGTCGAGCGCCGCGCCCACGCTCGGGTGGGTCGGGCCGAGCGCCTTCTCGAGGATCGCGAGGGCGCGTAGATCGTACGGCCGCCCGCCGTCGTAGTCGCCCTGGCTCGCGAGACCCACGCCGATGTTGACGAGCACCATCGCGAGCTGCGGGTGATCCGGGCCGAGTACGGCCTCGTCGAGTGCGAGCGCGCGCCGATAGGTCAGCACGGACTCCGCGAAGCCGCCCTGCTGTTGCTGCGCGATGCCGAGGTTGTTCAGGATCGAGGCAGCGAATCGATGATCCGTGGGGCCGAGGGCCTTGTCGTTGATCGCGAGCGCATGCTCGTACTGCGGCAGCGCATCCGCCGGCTTGCCCTGCGCCATGTACACGTCGCCGTAGCTGGTCAGCAACTTGATCTCGATCGCGGGCGGGCTCCCGGCGCGCTTGAACGCGGCCTCGGCGGCGGGCCGGAGCTTGAGTGCGTCGTCGGTACGTCCGAGCAGACCGAGGACGTGCACGAGGTCCGCCCAGATCTGCGCGGCGCGCACGTCGTCGCGGGCATCGCCGGCCGCGGGGATCGCGGACTCGTAGGTCATCGCGGCCGCCGCGGGGTCACCGCCGCCGTCCTCGAGCCGCGCGCGAACGTGCAGCGCCTCGGCGAGCACCGGCGCGAAGTGAAGCGGCTCCGCGGACGTCACGACCTCCCGCGCCTGCGCGAGCCCCGTCGCGTACTGCCCGGTCTCGTACAGTGCGGTGACCGTGGCGAGCCGGCGCTGCAGATCGACCACGCTGCTGCGCACCGATGCATCGGCAGGGAGCTGCACGCCGGCCATCAGCGCGGGGAGGTTCGCGCAGTCCGCGAGCGGCGCGAGCGCCTGGGTGGCGGTGACCGCGTTCTCGATCACCTGCGCGTTCGTGCCGGTGCCGAGCACCCCCACGAGCGCTCCCAGATCGATCAGCCGTCGATCGAGGCACGCCATGCGCAGCTCCATCTGCGCCTCGGATTGATCGCCGCGCACGCGCGTCGCCTCGCACGCCTCGACCCGCGCGCTCACCCAACCATGACCGTAGCCATCGAGCTGCGCCGCGACGCGACCGAACGTGTCCGCGGCATACGGCAGCTTGCTCGCCGCGAACGCCTCGCGCACGTGCTGCGAGCGCGCGGCATCCCACACGCCGTCGAGCTTGTCGGCGAAACCCGCGCACGGTGGATCGCTGGCGCCGCCGCGCATCACCGCCACCACGGCCACGCCCGCGAACAAGGTCAGCACGCCGCCGACGGCGATCTGCGTGTGCCGCCTGCGTCGTGCTGCGTCCGGATCAGCCTCGAGCGCATCGGCGATCGCGGCCATCGATGGCCAGCGCGTCGCAGGGTCCACGGAGAGGCCGCGCGCCAGCACGCTCGCGATCCGCGGCGGGACCGTCGTGCTGGCCGGTCTCGCAACCGCAACCGCGAACGCCGCGCGCAGCTCGCGAATCGAGTTGCCCGCGAACGGGCGCCGACCATACAGCGCCTCGAACATCGTGACGCAGAAGCTGAACTGATCGCTCGCCTCGGTCGCGACCTCGCCGCGCAGCTGCTCCGGCGCCATGTACGCCGGCGTGCCGACGATCGAGCCCGTCACGCTCAACGTCATCTCGAGGTCCGAGCCTTCCGCGGACGGCCGTGCTCCGCTCTCGGGTCCGAACCGAACCAGCCCGAAGTCGCCGATCTTCGCGACCCCACGCGCGACGAAGATGTTGCTCGGCTTGACGTCGCGATGAACGAGCCCGACCGCGTGCGCCGCCGCGAGGCCGCGCGCCGCCCCGACGAGCACGCCGAGCACCTTCGCCCCGGGAGGGCGCTCCGCGATCCACGCATCGAGCGTCACGCCGTCGACGTACTCCATCGCAACGTACGCGCGTCCCTCGTGCTGCCCGATCTCGTGAATGGCGACGACGTTCGGATGCACGAGCCGCGCGAGCGCCTGGGCCTCCCGGCGCAACCGATCCTCGCCATCCACGTCGAGCTTCGAGCGGCTGCGCGACACCTTCACCGCGACCATGCGATCGAGATCCACGTCGCGCGCGCGGTACACCACGCCCATCGCGCCCTGGCCGAGCGTGTCGACCACGCGGAACCGCCCGACGTGCGTCAGCTCGCCGGGCGTCGCGACCGGAGCGCCCTCGGCGGCATCGCCCGAAGCCAGCGCGAACACGAGCGTACGGCAGTCGTCGCACTCGGCGAGATGCACCTCGACCCGCGCGGCCGCGGTCGCCGGCAGCCCGCGACCCGCGAACGTCGCGATGATCGACGGATCGGGACACTCACCCGCGATCGATCCGGCTGCCCCCACTGATGGGAGTCTGCCACAGCGGGCGACCCCGACGCTCTCAATGGTCGTCAGGCAGCGACACGGCGAACACACCGGAGGCCACCGGATCGAGCGTGCCGGCGGCCGCGCGTACCCGCATGTACTCGCGCGCGAGGGCCGCTTCGTCGAGCATTCCGAGAACGCGCTGCTCCCCATCGACCACCGGGAGCTCCCTCACTCCCGCCGACAGGATGGTGTCGAGCGCCTCGTGGACGAGCATCCCCTCGGGGATCGCCGCCACCGTCCGCATGATGTCTGCCGCCCGGATCAGCGCGTCGAGATCCGGCTCGGACGAGATCATCGCGAGGTCTTCGAGCGTGAGGATCCCGACGAGGTGCTGGTGCTCGTTCAGCACGGGGAACACCTCCTGACGTCCCGCAGTGTCGGCGAGGTCGATGAGCTCACGGGTGGTGTGACCGGGCACGAACGTGACGTGAGGTCCGACGTCGAGCTTGATGCGAGCGATCGTCAGTCCGTCGAGCGGATCGAGCGCGGGCTTCTTGGGATGGAGATCGATGCCGTCCTGCTCGAGGAGTGCGTCGTAGATGGGCGTGGGGCGGAGCCTGCGTGCGAGGCCGTAGGCGGCCATGTTCGAGATCATGAGCGGAAGCGTGAGCCCGTATCCCGCGGTCATCTCGAGGATGATCAGCACGGACGTGATCGGCGCGCGGACCACGCCCGCGAACACGGCGCCCATGCCCACGAGTGCGAACGCTCCAACCGAGGAGTGCGCGTGTCCAAACACCTGCACATCGATCACGCCGAAGGCCCCGCCGAGCATGGCTCCGATGAACAACGACGGCGCGAAGATCCCGCCCGCGCCACCGCTCGCATACGAGAGCACCGTCGCGACCAGCTTCGCGGCGCCGAGGACGAGCAAGACCTCGACGGTGAACTTGCCCGACAGCGCGCCGGCGAGCCCCTCGTAGCCGCCAC
Organism: Haliangiales bacterium; assembly: GCA_038203335.1. Taxonomy (GTDB): domain Bacteria; phylum Myxococcota_A; class Polyangia; order Haliangiales; family Haliangiaceae; genus JABFXX01. The sequence continues at coordinate 11,616 of JBBRED010000035.1, forward strand.
CCGTGATGCCACCGACGTGAACGACGAGCATCACGCCTACGCCGAGCACGCCCGTCGCGAGCCCGCCGATCGCGGGACGCATCCAGACCGGGAGCTTCTTCGCACCGGCAAACCGATGACGGAGCGCCAGTAGCGACTCGGTGAAGGCGACCGAGACGAGCGCCGCGGCCACTCCGAGCGCGGCGTAGACCACCAGCGATGAACCGTGGTCCAGGCTGTAGGCCTGGGGGATGGTGAACACGGGGTGCTCGCCGAGTACGCTGCGCTCGACGACCGCCGCGAGTGCCGCGGCGACGATCACGCCGGAGAGCAGTGTCTGATCGAGCTTCCCGACGATCTCTTCGATGGTGAAGGTCACCGCCGCGATCGGCGCGTTGAACGCAGCGGCGATGCCGGCCGCCGCTCCCACCGGGAGCAGGAGCTTGAGATTCTGCACCGAGATGCCGGCGATCCGACCCAGGCTCTTCGCCACACCCGAACAGATCTGGACCGTCGGACCCTCGCGACCGAGGGAGGACCCGCTGCCGATCTGGATCGCTCCGATCACGAACTTGCCGATCGAATCTCGAACGCGCAGGGTCATTCGCTTCGCGGCATACGCGACCTTGACCTGCGGCACGCCGCTGCCGCGTGCCCCGGGCACGTAGTAGAGCAGGACGCCGGAGATCAGCGCTCCGAAGGTCGGGACGAGGATGACCCATGCGATCCAGGTATCCCCCGACGAGGCGTATGCCCGGTCGATGGTCAAGGCCTCGACGCCCCTGATCGACTGGTGGAACGCCACCGCGACCAGGCCGCAGATGCCACCGATCACGATCGTGAGGCCGAACAGCCGTTGCTGCTCCGTCGGAGTGAACCGGGCCTTCGTCTCGAGCCACAACCGGTAACCGCGCACGGCGACGTCGGTGGCGAAGGCGATCGGCTGCGTCGGCTTCGCCGGTCGGCGGCGCTCGGTGCTCACGACCGTGGTTCCGAGGGCGCAGGCGCGAACATGGCCCTCTGTACCATATAGTTTGAGGTCAAACCAACTGGGCCAACGGGGTCAACAAGCCTCGCAGGATCCGAGCTCAGGCCGCGGCGCGCCGTGTGCTTTGCAGATGATCGAGGAACGCGGCCGCCCAGCGTTCAGGCGTTTTGCCCGAAAGGGTCGCGGCGAGGCGCTCCTGGCGAAGGACGCGTTCGGCGAGGTCCATGCGGAGTGCACGATCGAGATCGTTGGCGAGCCCGTCGGGGTGATACGGATTCGTGATCACGGCGTCGACGAGCTCGGCGGCCGCGCCGGCAAAGCGCGAGAGGACGAGCACACCGGGATGCTGCGGATCCTGCGCCGCGACGAACTCCTTGGCGACCAGGTTCAGACCGTCGCGGAGCGGGGTCACGAGCGCGACATCGGCCGCTCGATAGAGCTGCGCGAGCACCCGGTGATCGTAGGAGCGGTAGAGGTACCGCACGGGAACCCAGTCGGCCTCGCCGAAGCGGCCATTGATGCGGCCGACGAGGTTCTCGACGCGCTGCCGAAGCTCGGCGTACTCGGGCACGTCCGCGCGCGACGGAACGGAGATCTGGACGAAGGCGACCTGTCCTCGCCACTCGGGCTTGGTCTCCAGCAGCCGCTCGAAACCGAGCAGGCGCTCTGGAATCCCCTTGGCGTAGTCGAGTCGATCGACGCCGAGAATCAGCCGCCGTTGACCGAGCGTGGTGCGCAGACCCGCGATCTCCCGATCGACCTCACCGGGGACGGGCGCGAAGCTCGCGACGTCGATCCCGATCGGAAGCACGGCCAACTCGGGATGCGGCCGACCCTTGCCTCGGCCGCGAGCGCACGCCCGAAAGTTCTCCGCCCACTGCTCGGTGTGGAAGCCGAGCAGATCGAAGTCGAGCATGGCCTCGACGAGCTCGTCGGCCCACGGGAGGGTGTCGAGCAGATCGCGCTGGGGAAAGGGGATGTGAAGGAACAAGCCGAGAGGACCGCGGAAGCCGCGCTGCCGCATCGCGCGCCCGGCGAGGAGCAAGTGATAGTCGTGCATCCAGACCGTGCCCGCGGGCGCGACGAGCTCCGTGGCGTGCTTCGCGAACTCGGCGTTGGCGGCGACGTATGCGAGCCAGTCCTCGTCCGCGTACTGCACGCGCCCGGGGAAGCCATGAAACAGCGGCCACAGCGCTCGGTTGCAGAACCCGCCGTAGAACCGCTCTCGCCAGTCGGGCGCGAAGTCGAACGAGGCTCGCATCGGCCTGGCTTCGACGTCGATCTCGAGCCGGCGCTCGCCAGCACTCTCGTTGCCGTTCCAGCCGAGCCAGATCCCGCCCGAGGTGTGCAGTGCTGGCTCGAGCGCCGAGATCAGGCCACCCACGGGTCGTTGACGGCCGGTCACGGTCGGTGGTGTGCGGTTCGAGACGACGAGAAGCTCGGCAGGTGAGGGCGGCGAGAGCGGACGCCGGCACTGCAGCGCCGGGAACGGCTTGACCACGCCTCGGCGTGCGTCGACGAGCCACCAGAGAAACGCGCGCACCGCGGTGGGGCCCGCCAGCCAGCAACTCACGTGCGCTCGGTCGGGGCCGACCCCGATCGCGAGCTCGTCGGTTCGCAGTGCGGCGAACATGTCCTCGTCGGTCCGATCGTCACCGATCGCGATGATTCGAGCCGAGGGGTTGCGCTGCCGCACCCAGTCGACGGCCAGGCGCTTGTTCGCCGACGTGCGCCGGATCTCGAGCATCTCCACGCCGTCGAGCCGCTCGAACTCGGGGTGGGACTCGAGCCATTCGTCGCAGGCGAGCTCGGCCGCGGCGATCGTCTGAGACTTGAGCGCCACCGGGACGAGCCGCCAGTGCAGGCACACCGACAGCGACTTTCGTTCGAGGCGCGCGCCGGGCACGAGGACAAAGGGCGCCAGGACCTGGATGACCTCGTCGATCTCGGGAGCCGCCGGGGGGCCGCTCCACGCGCCCGTCTCGTCGCAGCGCCAGGTTCCGTGCTCGGCGACCCAGCAGGCCTTGCGCGCGAATTCGTAGAGCGGCTCGACCAGGGCCCGCGGCCGACCCGAGACCATGACCACCGCGATTCCGACCGCGTGGAGCGCCGTCGTCATCTCGCGTGCGCTCGCGTCGAGGGTTGCCACTTCCGCCGTGGCGGCGAAGGGGATCAGCGTCCCATCCAGGTCGAGCAGCAGTGTCAGATGTTCGTCGCCGACCAGATCGGGACACAGATGTTCGACAGCATAGGGCTGGTTCATTCACGCTCTCCGCGGAAGCTGGCGGCCCGACCAGCTCGTGAACCTGCGGTCTCGTGACCGCACCCTTGATTGTAAACGTTTGTGTACAAACTATAGGCGAAATCGTCGCCGCGGCGCAAGCACTACCGCGCGGCCCCCCGATTCTTGAGCGTGATCGCGATGATGATCTGTACGAACCCCGCGAGGCGCACCGCGTAGATGTAGGGGCTGTGCTCCGTGGATGTATCGACGAGCAGTGCCCAGTTGACCGCAAACGTCCAGAAGGCGCACGCGAACCAGATGAAGAAGCGGTCTCCGGACAAGCGCCAGTAGCGCAGGAAGAACAGTCCCGCAAGGAGGCACATCACGCTCAGCGCTCCGTACATCGGCTCCAGTAGCGCGCTCATCTCGCCTCCCAGATCAGGCCGATCAGCAACATGAGCATCGCGAGCGCGGCTCCGCCCGATCGAACCAGCGCGAGGTCGACGTCCGGTACCACGACGAGATCGACGACGAGCAGTGCGTTGTTCACCGCGAGTCCGGCGAAACAGAGCGAGCTCCACAACAGCAACCGCGAGCGTTGTTGCCGGTAGCTGCGGATCAGCAGGACGGCGCAGAACCCGCTCGTGAGCGCGCACAGAACATAGACGACCTCAGCCATCGCCATCGCCCTTTCGCTTCTTCCGGAGCACGAACGCGTTCGCAAACGTACTTGCGGCCATGCTCCGGATCTTCTGCATCGCGATGCTGGACAGGATCGCGACCACGCCGAGTCGATCGTCGTCGTATGCCCGCATCAGGTCGTCGAACGGTCGGTCCACGCCCGCTCGCGCACCGAGGCGGATCCGGCCCCGTTCCTCCGGTGCTTCCTAGACGAGCCCGCACGCGATGAGATCGGACACCGCGGTGCGGAACTCGGCCAGATCGACGTGGATCTCGTCCTGAAGTGCCGTCCGCGCCATCGGACGCTTTCCGCGCCACAGGCGATGCACGATCTCGAGCTTCTCGAACGACCCCAGATCGGCCTGCAGGATCGCCATCGATTGCGTGGACAGCGGTCCTTCGCTCACGACGCTCGTTGGGGCTGGAGAAGTGCGAACACGCAGGACTCTCGCGATCTATACGAGGGCGGCCCGCCCCCCGTGATTCCTGCCGCCATGGAGACGGCACCGTTTGACCGGGAACCAACGTGCCATCGTGCGCGTTCCGACGCAAGTGTGCGGATCTGACACGGATGGTTTGAGTACAAACAAACGGGATTCTACCGGTCGCGGACCAGCTCTCCTGCGTGCATCTCGAGCGCTTCGAGTGTCGCGTCGAGATCGCGACGACCACGACCGTGCGGCGCTTCCGGCGAACGTGCCTCCGCGGTGAGTGCGAGTGGTGACCCGGCGCGGTCTTCAGCCGACATCTTTACACGCTTCACCGTGATGCGCGGCCTTTCCTGGGCCGCCGCGGAACGCACGTCAATGCATCTTGCGTTCTGTAACGGTGCTCGTCGAAAGTCGCTCTACGAGCCACGAGACCATGACGACGATCGAGATCGCAGCGGTGATCCTCTGCCTGGCCGCGGGGCTCGGGTATCTCAACGCGAGATTCCTCGGTCTCCCGTCGACGATCGGATTGATGGCGATCTCGTTGTTCGGTTCGCTGGTGATCGTCGGACTCGATGCGTGTGGAGTCATCGACGCCTCGGCGATCCGCCGCGTGGTGGAGCAGGCGAACTTCGGCCACACCCTCATGCACGGCATGTTGGGACTGCTGCTGTTCGCGGGCGCCTTGCACGTCGACCTCTCGGATCTCGCGGACCACAAGTGGGCGATCGGACTCCTCGCGCTGGGAGGAACCTTGCTGTCGACCGTCTTCGTCGCGTTCGCGACGTTCATGGTTTCGCTCGGTCTGGGCCTGGGGCTGGGCTTCATGCCGTGCCTCGTGTTCGGTGCCCTCATCTCTCCAACCGATCCCATCGCTGTCCTGGGGATCCTCAAGTCCGCGCGCGCGCCAGACTCTCTGGCCATCCAGATCAGCGGCGAGTCGCTCTTCAACGATGGCATCGGGGTGGTCGTGTTCGTCGTCGTGCTCGCGGTCGCCGGGGGCGGCGAGGTGTCGGTCGGGAGCGTGGCAACGGTGTTTGCACGCGAAGCCGTGGGCGGGGCGGTGTTCGGGGTCGGCATCGGATATCTGGCGTATCGCCTGCTCCGCACGATCGACGTCTACTCCGTGGAGGTGACGATCACCCTCGCAGTGGTGATCGGCGGATACGCGATCGCCGAGCGGCTCCATATCTCGGCTCCGATCGCGGTCGTCGTGGCCGGGCTCGTGGTCGGCAACCAGGGTCGGCGACTCGGGATGTCGGACGTCACGCGGCACCACGTCGATCTATTCTGGGAGTTGATCGACGAGATCCTGAACGCGGTGCTGTTCCTGATGCTCGGCCTCGAGGCGACGCGACTGGTCATCACCTTCCACGTCGGCATCGCCGCCGCGTTCGTGATCCCACTCGTGCTCGCATCGCGCATGGCCTCCGTGGCGATCCCGATCTCGCTGCTCCGCGCTCGCGGGTTCGTCTCGCCCCATGCCGTGAAGATCATGACGTGGGGCGGCCTGCGCGGCGGGATCTCGGTGGCCCTCGCCCTCTCGCTTCCCGCGTCCTCCACACGCGACACGATCCTCGTCCTCACGTACACGGTGGTGGCGTTCTCGATCCTCGTGCAGGGATTGACGTTGGGGCGACTGATTCGCCGGGCGGGACTCTCGGCGAAGGAGCCGTGATTCAGGACCGGAGGGCGGCGAGAGCGAGGTACGTCAGCGCACCGCCGGCGTAGCCGAGGAGTGCGGGCAACGAGATGTGCCGCACGTACCACCCGAAGGTGATCCGCTGGATTCCCATGACCGCGATCCCGGCGGCGGAGCCGATGATGAGGATGCTGCCGCCGGTGCCGGCGCAGTACGCGAGGAACAGCCAGAACTGGTGGTCCTGCGGGAAGGTCGCCAGCGAGTACATGCCTTGCGACGCAGCGACGAGCGGGACGTTATCGACGATCGACGACGAGAGCCCGATCATGATCGTCACCACGTCGGCATTTCCGATGCGGTGGTCGAGGAACTGCGCGAGCGATGCGAGCAGGCCGGTACTCTCCAGCGCGCTGATCGCGAGGAGGATCCCGAGGAAGAACAGAACGCTCGGAGTATCCGCTCGCTGGAGAGCGTGCACGACGGAGAGCGGTCCCTTGCCATCCACGGGCTTTCGCTTGTGGATCATCTCGGTGGCGCCCCACAGCACCGCGAGCCCGAGCAACATGCCCAGGTACGGCGGGAGGTGCGTCAGGGTCTTGAACACCGGAACGGACACCAGCACGGCGATGCCCGCAAACAGCACGAACTTGCGCTCCCACGCGGTTGATGTCCGCGCGGCGCGGGTCCGATCGGGTGTTGCGACGGTGTCGAGATTTCCCTCGAGTCGCCAGCCGATCCAGACGAGTGGGATCAGGATGCTCACGATCGCGGGAAGCACGAGCTGCACCACGAGGCTCGTCGTGGTGACCTGGCCACCGACCCACAGCATGGTGGTCGTGACGTCGCCGATCGGGGACCACACCCCTCCCGAGTTCGCGGCAAGGATCACGATCCCCGCGTAGTACTTGCGGTCGGTCTCCCCCGGAACGAGCTTGCGGACCAGCGAGATCATCACGATCGAGGCCGTGAGGTTGTCGAGGACCGCCGACAGCACGAACGAGAGCGCCGCGATCGTCACGAGCAGTCTCCGACGACTCACCGTGCGAATGCGCGACGTGATCAGGTCGAACCCATCGTGCGCATCGATCAGCTCGACGATCGTCATCGCGCCGAGCAGGAAGAAGACGATCGCCGACACCTGCGCCAGGTGGTGGCCCAGCTGCTCGTTCACCAGATGGGTGTCGCCCTGAACGGCGTAGATCGTCCAGCACAGGACCCCGGCCGCGAGAGCCGACGCGGACTTGTTCAGCTGGAGCGGATGCTCGAAGACAATGGCGACGTAACCGAGCACAAAGATCGCGACGAGAAGCACCATGATGGCTCCCTGATACCGGCGGCCCGACCGGCGCGATCCTGCAGCGATCCGTTCGCTGCACCCAGGACGTAGCGTAGTGGCTCCTCCGTGCTTGTCGACCGGAGGGCCTCCGATTTTCGGCGATGCCGGTGACCGTGGTACGTAGGATGCGCATGGAGCGTTCCCGAAGCCTCGTCGCGCGGCTACAGGATGGCATCGCGGTCAGGCTTGGCCTCGTTCCAAGCCATCGCGCGGAAGCCGTTCGCGCGATGCTCCGTCCTCGCACCGGCGAGGGCGTCGGTTACTGGTTGCAGCTCATGATGGCGACGGCGCTTGGCACCCTGGGGCTCGCGCTCGACAGCACGGCCGTCGTGATCGGCGCGATGTTGATCGCGCCGCTGATGAAGCCGATCGTCGAGCTCGCGATGGGACTCGCGACCGGGTCGGGACCGCTGGTCTTTCGATCGGGTGTTCGTTCCGTGGCGAGCATCGCTGCCGTGGTCGCTGCGGCCACGGTGATCTCCTGGCTACTCCCCTTCCACGACATCACGCGCGAGCTGACTGCGCGCACGGCGCCGAGCCTCATCGATCTGTTCGTGGCGGCGGCGTGTGCGCTCGCCGCCGCGTACGCCACCATGTTCACGTCGAGCGAGATGGCGTCGACGGCGGCCGGCACCAGCATCGGGATCTCGCTGGTCCCTCCGCTCTGCACGCTGGGATACGCGCTCAGCATCGGGCACTGGAAGATGGCGATCGGGGCCGCGCTACTGTTCACCGCAAACGTCACGGGGATCATCACCGTGGCCGGTGTCGTGTTCGCCATCGTCGGGTTCGGCCAGGTCGACATTCACGCGGCCGAGGTCGAGACCTCGGTCAATCTCGGGGGGCTCGCGAGTCGGATCGGAACCAACTGGTCAAAGGCCGCTCGACGGCTGGGAGTGATCTCGCGGCTTCTCCTCCCGCTGCTCCTGCTCGCCGCGATCTTCGTGCCACTTCGACGAGCCGTCGGAGAGATGTCGCGGCGAAGCACGATGCGGCAACGGCTCGAGGACACCCTCGCGCGCTCGAAGCTCCGCGTCGCGCAGTCCGCGATCACCCTGGATGCTCAGGGCGCAATCGTGCGCGTAGTCCTCGTCGGCGACAGCCAGGCGGCCAAGACGCTCGACCGCGATCTCCGGGCGATCCTGATCGAATCCGGCGAGACCGAGCCTCGGCTCTCCGTGTGGGCCGTACCGGATGCGACGGCCCTGGGAGCCTTGGCCACCAGGCTCGACGAGCTGCCTCCGCCGATCGTCGCCGAACCGGTGAAGGAGCTCGCTTCCCTCACGCCGGCCGAGGTCGTCGACCTCGTGACGAAGGCGTGGCCGCGGAGCGGCGTCGGGAGCGTGATCTCGACCTGGCTCCAGGCCGGCATGCCTCCAGAGCTTCACATCGTTCACCTCGGGCCGTCGCTCGGGGAAGCGGGACTGGAGTTACTTCGCGCGGCGCTCCCACGCGCAGGTGAGGTGGTCATTGTCGAGGACGCCCTCGAGGTGATCGAAGCGCCCGCGGCGGAGGCGAGCGGATGGCTTTCCCGCGTGGTTCCGATCGTGGAGCGCGGCGCCGGAAGGCCCGGCGTCTTCATCTGCATCGTCGTCCCGTCCCCGCCCGTTGTCCCTGCGACCCTCACGGCGAAGCGCGTGATCGAGAGCACCGACATCGCGACCGTTCGCGAGCTCGTGCAGGCAACGTTCTCCACGCGTCCTCGGGTGAGCATCAGTCTCGGGGATCACTGGGCAATGCATCCACAGCTCGCCCCATGCCCAGTTCCCGATCCGGCGCCCGCGCCCGAGTGAACGACAAAGGCCCGGCAACGAACGTCGTCGCAGGGCGGCACGCTCCCGAAGCGTCCCCTACATCGAGCCGCCATCCGGTCGACATCCTCAGTAATGTCGAGGTTTGCCCTGATCGTGTTCCTCTCCGCCGTCACGGCGTGCGGAGATAATTTCCCAGATCGCGCTCCGATCGTTGCTTCGCCCCGGGTCACCGCCACGGTCGCCGAGAACGGCACGGTGACGATCGACACCCGCGCGCGCGACCCTGAAGGTCGCGCGCTGGCGTTCGAGCGGTCCGCCCCGGCGCACGGCACAGTGCAGGGCAGCGGACCCACGTACACCTACTCACCCGCAGCGCACTTCAACGGCGCCGACGGGTTCACGGTGACGATCAGCGATGGAACCTCGAGCGTCGAGGTCGAGGTCGAGATCGAGATCAGCGCGGTCAATGACGCGCCCGTCGCCCGCGACATCTCGGCGACGACGAACGAGAACCAGGGCGTCGCGATGGTCCTCCAGGCGATCGACATCGACAGCCCGACGATCAGCTTCACGATCGTGTCCGGTCCGACGCACGGCACGGTCAGCGGCGCGATGCCGGATGCGACCTACACCCCGGACTCGCACTACTACGGGACGGATACGTTCACGTACACCGCGAGCGACGGCGCGCTGGTCTCGAACGTGGCGACCGCCACGGTCACGATCGCGAACATTGTTACCTGCGGCGATGGCGTGGTCGAGAACGCCGAAGAGTGCGACGACGGCAACTCGGTCGACGGCGACGCCTGCCTGAACAACTGCATGGCCGCGGATTGCGGTGATGGCGTCGTGGAGGTGGGCGTCGAGGCCTGCGACGACGCGAACATGATCAATACCGATGCGTGCACGACCGGCTGTGCGCTGGCGCGCTGCGGTGACGGCTTCGTCCGCGCGGGCGTCGAGGAATGCGACGACGGCAACGATGTGGAGACCGATGGTTGCCGCAGCACCTGCGTGGCGGCGGCATGCGGCGATGGCGTGCTCCAGGCGGGCGAGGCGTGCGACGACGGCAACGCCGTCAATACCGACGCGTGCACGAATGCGTGTGCACTGCCCACGTGCGGCGATGGCTTTGTCCAGCCCGGTGAGGAATGCGACGACGGCAACCAGGTGGCGACCGACGCCTGCTTGAACACGTGCCTCGTGGCGACGTGTGGAGACGGCATCGTGCACGCGGGCTTCGAGCAGTGCGACGACGCCAACGCGAGCAATGGCGACGCTTGCCTGAACTCGTGCGTGACGGCGACGTGCGGTGACGGCTTTGTGGAGGCGGGCGTCGAGCAGTGTGATGACGCAAACGCTGACGATGGTGACGGCTGCCGCGATAGCTGCATGACCGCGACGTGCGGTGATGGCGTCGTGCACGCTGGCGTCGAGCAGTGCGACGACGCGAACACAGACAACACCGACGCGTGCACGAACGCGTGCGTGCCGGCGGCGTGCGGTGACGGATTCGTTCAGTCCGGCGAGGCCTGTGACGACGGCAACGACGACGAGACCGATGCGTGCACGAACGCCTGCGCGGCTGCGGCGTGCGGCGACGGACTCGTGCAGGTCGGTGTGGAGACCTGCGATGACGGCAACAGCGATGACACGGACGCATGCCTCACCACGTGCATCGCGGCGACGTGCGGCGATGGGTTCGTCCAGGCGGGCGTCGAGCAGTGCGATGACGGCAACCAGGACGAGACGGACGCGTGCCAGAATGACTGCACGCTGCACGTGAACTGCGGCGACGGCGACATCGACGTGGGCGAGGAGTGCGATGACGGTGGCCGCGCCGATGGCGACGGCTGCGGGCACAGCTGCCTCGTCGAGCGTTGTGGTGACGCGCTCGTTCAGTTCTCTCGCGGCGAACAGTGCGACGACGGAAACTCCACCGATGGTGACGGCTGTGATGCGAGCTGCCAGGCAGAGCCGTTCGTCACGACGACGCCCGTCGACGTCAGCGGCGCCCTGGGCTGCAACACCGGCGTGGCGAACGCCGCGCGCAAGATCGCTGTCGATGGCAGCGGGACGGTGTACGGCGTGATGCAGTGCGGTTCGGGATCGCGCGTCGTGGTGAGCCACGACCGCGGCTTCACGTTCTCCGCCCCGCTCGACCTGAGTGCTGACCTCCCGGATGCCGCTTCCGGTGTCGCTCAGACGGCGGTGAACAGCGGACCGTCCGGGACGGCGTATGTTGCCATCATGCTCAACACTGGCGCCGTGTACCTCCGCACGACGCACGATGGCGGTGCGACGTGGGGCGCGCCGAACCCGGCGGGGTCCGCCACGAGCACCTCGTCCGGCCTCTCGCTGGAGTCGTTCAATGACGACGTGTATGTCGGCTTCTCCGTCTCCGGGGGCGTCGGCGTCGCGCGCAACCACACGCGCGGCGATGGCGCGTTCGATCTCACGCCGGTCGGCATGTCGATCGCGTTCTTCGACCTTCTCTACGATGTCGTGACCGGCACGCTCGTGGTGGCCGCAGACACCCCGGGCTTCCACATCCGCGCGAGCGTGGATGCGGGCGTGTCGTTCGCCGGCGAGGTCAACCCGCCGGGCCAGCAGTACTACTCCGACTGGGCGATCGGCAATGGCAGCGTGTTCGCGGTCGGCGTCAACCTCGGCTCGAGCGGCAACGCGACCTTGCTGTACAAGATCCCCACGTCGGACCTGACGACCTCGGTCGCGATCGGCGGTCTGCCGGCCATCTCCGGGGCCCAGACTCGCGCGGTCGCCGCAGATGCCGGCGGTAACGCCTTCGTGACGTCGGGTCTCAATGGTGGCGGAGTCCAGCTGGATCGCCTGGCCAGTGGCGCGGGCGCCTTCGACGCACCTCGCGCGCTCTCGGCGACGGGCACGTCCGCGATGGTCACGTCGCTGCCGGGCAACCAGGGCGCCGCCGTCATCTATACCGAGGGAGGCGTCGTGTACATGACGATCCAGGCGTACCCGGTCGCGATCCCGTAGCCTCCACGCTGCATACGCGTCGAGACACTCCGCCTGCAGGATATGCAGGCGGAGTTTTGAGCTCCCGCACCGCGCTGGCGGACGCGTGACTCTACGGGCAGATCGCGATCGACTTGGTCGCGGTCGCCGTGGGCTTGGTGGCCATCACCGACAGCCAGCTGACCTTCCACGTCGCTGGTTGGCTGCTGGCATCCGACCACAACGCGACCACGCCGCCATCGGACGCGCGCTTGGCTTCGAGCACGTCGAGCACGCCATCGGAGAGTTCGATCCGACCGAACTGCTTCGCGGTGGCCGTATCGAGCACGGTGATCGTCGCCGCGCTGTCCGACGGGATGATCGCGACGCGCGTGCCATCGAGGACCATCGGCGTGCCCGCATTGAACCACGTGCCCTTGTTCGCACCCGCCGCGTCGACCACCACGCCCATCGCGCATGGACCGGCGCAATCGAGCCAGTTCGCGATCACCGCGTTACCCACAACGTCGAGCGTGCCGAGCTGCGGCTTGTCGGAGCGGCGGCGGTACTCCTTCGGAGCCTTCAGCTTGATCTCCTTGTCCTTGGCGATGGAGAACATGCGGTCCCCGAACACGACGGACTTGAGGTCCATCGTCGCGAGCACGGGGACCGTATGGTCCGGGAAGTTCTGCTTCTCCGCCGCCGTCGCCTTTGCGATCGCGGCCGCGGCTCGCTTGCCGAGCGTCTTGCACGTCGGTCCGTTGCACGCCTTCCCATCCGCGGTGACAGTGATCGCGATCGGTGCGCTCGCGGGCGCGGCGGCGGGCTTGATGCCAGCGACCGCATCGGTGGTGGGCGACACGGCGAAGCACACCTCTGGCTTGCCCTCCGGCTTCGCACACACCGCGGCGCCGGTGGGCGTGGCGTGGAGCGTGATCTCGGACGCCGCGGGGATGCAGGCCTTCCCGCCGGCCCTCGCGGGCTGCGCCGCCGCAATCAAGCTCCCGGCGAACAGCGGCACGAACATGTAATGGAGTCGGATCATGGCGTCGCGATACCACTGCTGCCGGCCGCCTCCTCGAGAATTTTGAACTGTCTGCGGTTTGCCGGTCTGTCCCGGGATCGATCGACGTAAGCTTCGTAGGAAGCGATACACGACGGTCACACGGGGCTCGTTGTGCCGCTGTTCGTCTCGCAGTCGTCGCGCGTCCTCGTTATCGCTTTGCGAGCTTTGCTTGAATCGCTCGATGAACTTTGAGGGAGCCACGGACGGGAGGGACCACACCGGGCACAACCAGTTGCGAGCGTCGCGTCAGGGTGCCAGACCGGCGGCCCGGTGCGCGGCGATCTCCTCGGAGGTCAACGCGCGCCCGTAGATCGCGATCTCGTCGAACACCCCATCCGAAGGCATCCCGTGATCCGAGCCGATGCAGTCCGGAACCGTCGGTGGAGGTGGCAGGTACGAGACGGGACTCGACGCGGTCGACTGGCCATTGACGTAGATCGTGACCACGTCGCCGGCCTTCGTGAACACGAGATAGTTCCAGGCGCCGCCGACCATCGGCACGCTGGACGTGACGGTGCTGGTGCCACCGCCCTGCGTGGTCCAGAACTCGGGGCGCAGGGTCGTCCGCCATCCAGTCCGGAACCCCGAGACCAAGTAGTCCTCCCAGACCACGAATCCGTGGGCGTAACCGGCTGGTGGAGCATTCGGGCGGAGCCAGCCCTCGATGGTGAAGTCACCTCCCCACGGATTGACCGCGACGGGCATCGCGGCACGAGCACGCGAGCTGTCACCAGCGACACCTTGACCGAGAAATCCCATCGCAGGATCCGGGTCGCTGGCGAGCGCGCCGGGCGCTCCATAGGTGATCGTGCCGCCATCGACGAAGTAGTCGCCGTCGTAGCCGTGACCACTCCAGTCACGTGCGCGCGTGCCGCCGAGCTCGTTGAACCGAAAATACACGAGCGGTGAATCTGCCAGGATGGTGGTCACATAGGCCCCGCGGGGCGCACCGTCGCCTTCATCACCATCCGGTGCTGCGTCGAACCCGAGTCTCCCGCACGCCCCGAGTAACAGGACCGACCATCGAGCACGCAAGGTCGGACTATTCTAACACCCACGGTCGCTATTCTGCTCGCGCGCCACTGCTTGTTCGGCCTCGTCGCGGCTCTGATCGCCGAGGCAGCGCGGAGCGCCGACGCTGATTTCTTGTCAGCGAGCGCCTAGGTCCAGTTGCACGCGTTCATCGGCGTCATGTCGACCTCGACGGTCGCGCAGCTCGTGACCTCGAAGCTGTCAAACCCGCTGCTCGCGCGAACGCACCGGCCGCACGAGTAGCCCACCGGAAAGCTCGCGCTCCAGCTCAGATCCGTGGCCGTCGCGGTCTTGTAGATGATGGCGTGCTCGGTCGTGTACCCGGCGCCCGCGAGCACCATCTCGTCGATCATCCCGTCGGCAGGAATCATGGTGCCGGGTGCGAGCACCGCGACGATGCCGACTCCGAGGCCGTACGAGTTGATCGCGGCGGCCGGCGGGACCGTCGAGAACGACGCGATGAACTGCGCGCCCGTGCTCGTGCCCTGTCCAAATTTGTAGATGTAGTCGGGCGAGCCCGACGACACGACCCACAGCACGACGGTGCTCCCGGTCGCGGGTGCGCCGGTACCGACGATCCCCGTCACCGAGAACACGCTGGGACCGCCATCGATCGGTGCATCGGCCCGCGCATCGATCTCGACCGCTGCGTCGATGGTGGAGCTGCCGCCGCTCTCGCCACACCCGATCACGAGTGCACACAACCCCGCCGCAAGGATCGTCATCATGCGATGACGGATACCGTGATCGGATAGGACGTTCAAGAACACGTTGTGGACGCGGCGAGGTAGCCGTTACTGACCGTAGTCTGCCAGGTCGTGCGGTGTGCGGGAGGCGGGGGCAGTTCGCTCGGGCCAGCCCGATAACGGCACCGGAACCGAGGACTGCGCCGCATCCAGGGGGAACGCCTGCTGGCGAACTGATCGTTGTCGAGCTTGCGCTAGTTCAGACCGCGCGATGTTATCGTCGCCGTGTGAGCGGGGCCGCGACCACGTTCGATAGTCTGATCCGGTCGGTAGCACGGATCGACGCGGACCCCGGGCTCGCACCGGGGCAAACGCTCGGCGGCGCGTACGAGCTGGTCGAGCGGATCGGCGGCGGCGGCATGGGCGTGGTGTTCCGAGCGCGCGATCTCCGCCTCGGTCGCCAGGTCGCGGTGAAGACCTTGCGCCCAGCCGTCGACGAGAGCGACGATGCGCTTCGGCTGTTCGAGCGCGAGGCGCGCGCCACTGCGCAGTTGCTCCATCCGAACATCGTCACGCTGCATCACGTGGGCGTGCACCAGAACCGACCGTTCCTGGTGCTCGAGCTGCTCACCGGGGAGACGCTGGCAGCGCTGCTCACCCGTCGGCGCTCGCTCTCCGCCGCTGACGCCATCGAGATCCTGGACCAGGTGCTCGCTGCAGTGGCGTTCGCGCACAAACGCGGGGTGTTGCACCGCGACCTCAAGCCGAACAACGTGTTCATCACCACCGACGAGCGCGTCAAGGTGCTCGACTTCGGCATCGCGCTCTCGCTCGATTCTGCGCCGGGCCCGGTCACACGCGCGGCGGGCACCCCGGGCTACATGGCGCCCGAACAGCGCGACGGCCGATCGCAGGACACACGAACCGATGTCTGGGCCGCAGCGCTCCTCCTCGTGGAGTGCGTCCTCGGTCACCGGCCCGACGAGAATGGGATTCCCGCGGCGCTCGCCGAGCTTCCCGTCTCCCCCGCCGTCATCGCCGTCCTCGCGAGGGCGCTCGATGCGGATCCGGCGAAGCGACCCACCGACGCGAGCGAGCTCCGAAGTCAGCTCGCCGTGGCGAGCGGTCACGCGCAACCGTCGGCTGTGCGACCATGGCGTCGAGCCGCGAGCACGCTCGTGCTAAGCGTGATGGTCGGCGTGCTCAGCGCAGCGGTGGCGTACCGCGCGCGGTCCGAGGTCACGGCGGAGCCGGTCGTCGCGGGCGAGCTCGGGACCAAGAGCTGGCACGTGGCCGCGTTCGGCGACCTCCTGCTCCGTGTCGAGCCAACCGGCGAGGCCTATGGCGTGTACGAGCACGACGACGGCATTCTCATCGGCACGTTCGCGGACGGACAGTTCACGGGCCGCTGGTGCGAGCAGCCCACGCAACACTCTCCCGACGACGCAGGCCGCATCGCGCTGCACTTCATCCGCGACGGCGACCACATCTTGCTCAACGGCTCGTGGACCTATGGCACCGACGACAATGCGCCATGGCAGCGCGACTTCCTCGGCATCTCCACCGAGCTGGCGGCGATCAGCCCACTCGAGAAGCGCATGCAACATCGCCTTCAGTGCCCGGGCAAGTGATCAACCGGAGAGTCGCTCCACCGCGAGCGCCCTCAACCTCGATTTGACGCGCTCGAACTGCTTGCGAAGCGCAGCGGCCTTGCGCGTGATGTCGTCCGGAGGCGCGTCCTCGCCGAGAAGCACGTGCGCGATATCGTGCCACGCCAGATCTCGATCGACGCGGAGCACGAGGAGCACCTGATCCTCGTCGTCCAGCTCCGCGCGGATCTCGGCGTACACGTCCTGCTCGCGCTGGTGGTTCCGCTGCGTGGTGTTCCACAGGTGCGTCACGGCCTGCATCACCGAGGGGATGTGCGAGACCAGCTGCTCGCGGTCGCGTCCGGCCTTGCTGCGCACGCGCCCCGTCGCGTGGCGCGCGAGCATGTAGCACCACGTTCGCACCGAGCAGCGCCCGTCGAACCGCGGGAGACTTCGCCACACATCCTCGGACATCAGCGAGAACGCCTCGTACGCATCTGCCTCCGTGGCGAACATCGAGCACAACCACGCGATCAGCTCGGGACCGTACGTGCGCAGCGTCTCGGTGGTCGCGCGCTCGAACTCTCGCGCCGCGACCATCGCGCGAAGCTCGATATCGCGAGGATCGTGCGGAGGTGAAGGGTGCTCCAGGCGAGACATGGTCGTCGGTCAATACAGCGCCGCCAACAGTCGTCGTGAGCGTACTCCGACGCCGCCATCTTCCGGATCGTTTTCTCTGTCACATTCGCGTGGAGCCCCCCCGCTACCGGGGTGATGTCTCGCATCCCCGTCCTCGTGGCCGCACTTGCCACCGCCTGCTCGGAGCCCGCCCCAACCACCACGGTCGCGCAGCCGCTGACCACCGAAGGCGAGGCAGTCGTCGTCGGCACGCCCTGGAGGTTCAGCACGATCACGGTCTGCTGGACCGCGGGCGGCAATGTGATGGGCTCCGCTGCAGCCGGTGCACTCTCGGCCGACCTCGACGCCCTCGAAGCGA
Organism: Haliangiales bacterium; assembly: GCA_038203335.1. Lineage (GTDB taxonomy): Bacteria > Myxococcota_A > Polyangia > Haliangiales > Haliangiaceae > JABFXX01. The sequence goes on from JBBRED010000035.1 coordinate 28,994, forward strand.
CGATCCACACGGCCTGGGAACCCACGGTCGGCGTGCACTGGGTGTTCTCGCGCGACTGTCTCTCCGATTTCGATGTCGCACTCGACGTCGAAGGCAACCAGAGCCTCGGCTTGGGCCGCACGCTGCGCGAACCGCCGCCGCTCGGCTTGGATCTCGCCGTGCGGCCCGACGAGGAGCCCGCGAGCCGGCACGCACGCGTGCGCGACGAGGCACTCCTCGCGAGTGGTCGCATTCTTGGACTCGAGTGGTATCCCGCCGACGAGACGGCGACCTGTCAATCGCCGTTTCGCCGCGGTTGCAGCGACCAGAGCCCGTTGCTCCCCACCACCGTGCTCGCCGCGACGGCGCTCTACGGCAATGCCTCTGGCGTCTACATCGATCCCGCGGGCCAGTGCCTCCAGGTCCGTCAGCCCTTTCAGACCTGGAAGCCCGCGTTTCCCATGGTGCAGGACTGCGGCACGCCGAGCCCGTTGCGACAGCTCACGACGTGGCGCGGGTACCTTCTCCGAAGTGATCAGTACGGTTGCCTGCGCGCAGGCAGCGGAAGCCTGTCGTTCATCGACTGCGCGCCATCGAGCACGCTGGACGTCCTGCAATGGGAGATGGCCAACGAACGCGCGCTGACGAGCATCGGCGCGCGCTGCGTGACGATGCCGCGCGGGGAGGGCGATGCAGCGAGCTACCGCAACTGCGATGGCGCGCCTGATCAGGAGTGGTCGACGAGCGACGGCATGATCATCCACGGCGTCGAGCCCGTGATGTGCCTCGCACCTGCTCGAGTGGGCGGAATCCCCGAACCATCCGGCACACCCGTCGTCGTGGAGACGTGCGCTCGCGATGCCAACACGGCATCGCGACAGCAGTGGGATTGGGCGACCGGCGGCGCGCTCGTCAATCGCCTGAGCCACCACTGCTTGACCATCCCCGACGGAGGTGGCGAGGACGGCGCGCCGCTGACGTCGGAGACCTGCCAAGGCTCCACGAACCAGCGCTTCACGAAGTCCGGTGAGGTCTATACCGGTTACTACAATCCACGGTGGCTGTTCTTCGGCGCGCCCCCTGCCAGCGCGACGCCGACGGTGCTGCCGATCGAGCCCTACCGATCCGATGTCGACCATCGGTATCGCTGGTGGTCGTACGTACCGTGATCCGAGCACGTTGACATGCCGCCACAAGGACGACTCGGGGACAAAGCCAGTGTGCCCGCCGATGCGCATGGCTGCCCTGCATGCCCGCACCCCGCCGTCGGGCCGGCGATCATCGGCTCACCCGATGTCTCGGTGAACAGCCGCCCTGCGCTCCGCGTCGACGATGGCGGCGTCCACGCGGCGTGCTGCAACAGCAACACGTGGAAGGCGCAGGAAGGATCTGCCGGTGTGTTCATCAACGGCAAGGCCGCGTTCCGACAAGGCGACCCTGCGAAGCACTGCGGTGGGCAGGGAAGATTGATCGAAGGATCGAACAACGTGATCGTCGGAGACTCCGGTGGCGGTGGCAGCAGCGCCGGCAGCGCCGCGACCGGCGGCCGCAGCGCCACCGCACGCTCGACCGCACCGCGCCGCGACTCCCGCAGCGCCGCCGATGGTGATGGCCGGAGCCTAGGCGTCACGAGCAACCCGGGCGCCACCCGCAGCAACACCGCGAGCACCAACACCGCGAACTCCGTCGATGCACCAAACGACTCGCCCACGGTCGACGTCGACCAGGTCCACCTCCAACTCGTGAATCCTGCCGGCATTCCGCAGCGCAGCATGGAAGTGGAGCTCACGCTCTCGAGCGGCGAGAAGCGCGCCGGAAGAACCACGGCAGACGGCCACTGCATCATCGATGGCATCCAAGGGGGAGGCAACGCTCATCTCGACGTGCCCGACGTCCAGAGCGCGCCCGATGCGCCGCCGACGATTGCTGCGCGCGTCCGCTATACCGAAGGTGGCATCGACGTTCGCGTGGGCAGGTTTACGATCGTCGAACTGCCGCCCCGCGTGCGCCGGATCCGGCTGAAGGGCATGCACTTCGAGACCGCGAAGACCTTTCTGCTGCCCTCTGCCATGCACGGGATCCGCGAGCTCGTGAAGCTGTACCAGAGCTTCGAAGGCATCGTCGGCCTCATCACCGGCCACACGGACAAGCAGGGAGCCGCCGAGTACAACCGCTGTCTCTCGCAGGAGCGCGCCGACGCGATCAAGGCGTTTCTCGTCGACGACCTCGACGCCTGGCAAGCCTGGTACGGGAGCCCACCGTGTTCGAAGCCGTGGGGCGTGCGCGAGGACCAGCACATGCTGTCGACCGTGCGCCGTGATCCCGCCGATCCGTCGAGCGTGTTCTACGCGGGCCGGATCGACGGCGTTCTCGCACACACCGCCAGCGCCTACAAGGCGTTCCAGGCCGCGCACGGCGAAGCTCCTTCCGACCGTCCAACGCCCGCCACGCGACGCGCGCTCGTCGGCGCGTACATGGCGCTCGACGGCACATCGCTGGCGGGCGCACAGCTCGAGACGCACGGCTGCGGCCTCACGCATCCATTGCCCGAGACCTCCCGAAGCACGAAGCTGAACGAACCCGCGAACCGTCGCGTCGAGGTGTTCCTGTTCGAGGGTGCGATCGATCCTCCGGCGCAGACCCCGTGCCCTCCGCACGGCTGCCCCGAGTACAAGCGCTGGGTCGACACCCAGATTCTCGACGTCGATCTCGATCACGATCCGGGCAACCTTGCGGTCACCGTCGTCGACAACCACGGCCCACTCTCCGGCGCCCAGGTCCACCTCTCGGGACCCCTCGCCCTCGATGCCGTCACCTCGCAGTTTGGCATCGCTCGCTTCGATGACCTCGTGCCGGGCACGTACCGCGCGATCGCATCCAGGGATGGCTATGCCGCCGAGGACGTCTCCGTGACGGTCGGATCCGGAACATCGCGCGACGTCACGCTGGAGATCAGGCCCCGCCTTCCGAAGATCATGGCGTTCACGGCGGAGCCCCGAACCGTTCGCTCCGGCGACGCGGTGACGTTGCGCTGGCGCGTGACCGGCGACTTCGACCACCTCACCATCAAGTCAGCGAACAGCCCGGCGCGTGGCTTTCCGCCTGGTACCGATCCTGCGCGGCTCACGGCCGCCGAAGGTGCGGTCGACGTCACCGTCTCGAGCGCCGATGTCGAGGATGAGTATAACCACATCGAGTTCTGGATGAACGCGGTGCCCCGAGCAGGCGGCGTGGTCCAGGGAGCGCGTGCGCGGATCACCGTCCTCGACGGGCCGGTCCCGTTCATCGAGACCGACGAGACGAAGACCGGCATCCGGCGGATCAACACCAGCGACCATGGCCGGCTCGCGATCATCGCCCGGGGCGAAGACATCGAGTTTTATTTCGCGACGAAGCACGCCACCCACGTCCAGGTGATGTTTGGCGGCAACGAGGTTGCCGTGGTTGCTGTCGGCGTCACGGGTATCGGCACGTGTCGCGTGGCGCCGAAGACGGCGACCAACTTCCGCATCTTCCCTGTCGCGAGGGGCGCGGGCCCCGAGCTCCGCGGCTCTGCATCGGAGACGCTCCTCCTCGAGTACATGGCGAAGCCAGCCGATCCGATCATCCTGTCGGACCCCTCCGCGACCGGCATCCGACACCTCGGCACCACCGAGGAGGGGCACACCATCGAGCTCCTCGCCGGCGAAGACGCGGAGATCTACTGGAGGACCGTGAACGCCGACGTGGTCCGGCTCTCCCGTCACCAGCCTACCGTCATCGATCCCATCGCCGTGCTACCCGCAGATCAAGGAACGTACCGACTCGTCCAGCCTCGCCACCAGGAGCTGTACTTGATGCACGCCGGTAAGACACGAAGCGACGGGTCCACCGTCTACGGGACCTCGAACGTGGGGTTCATAATTCTTGTCCCGCAGCGACGGCGCTAACAACGACCGGCGATGAGCCTCGTCGCGAGCGATGGAACCTACCGACAGACGGCCGTCGAGGTCGCAGAAGCGACGCACACGGACGCGGTCGCCGTCGCCTGACACATGCTCGTGGTAGAGCAGGCGCCGAAGTCTCCGACGCAGTAGAAGTCGGGGCCGCACGCGCCACCGATCAGCGCGCCGTCTCCGGCTGTCCGGCACGGCGTGATCCGGCACCGGCACAGCGACGCATCCGCAGTCACGATCACGCCCTGCGCATCGACGCCGAGCTCCACGGTGCGATCCCGGCACGCGCCGAGCGCGAGCGCCAGCGCGGTGTTGACGAGGATCTTCATGGTGCCTCCACGCACGCCCGTGCACGTGCGGCGACCGGTCCGGTCGGATAGATCCGCACGTACGCGGGCCTCGCGCAGGTAGTCTCGCCGGCCATCTTCATGAACGCGTACAGCGGATCGCTGGGCTCGAGCCGCGTCTTCTGCGCGAAGCCGCGGAGGAGCGTCATGTCGATCGGAGAGTTGAGCTGCGAGATCGCGCGCCGCGGTACACCGAGCCACTCGCCGGTCTTCTTCGGGCCGCGCGAATCGAACCACTCGGCGACCTCGAGCCAGTCACAGAACTGCGTCGACAACGGCGACCTGCGGATCGTCGAGCTCGGATCGGCGGGACCGTCATCGGATCGCTGTGTGCTCTCGATGTTCGGCCACGAGAGTTCTCTGGTGAGGACCGGCGCGGTCTCGCCGACCTCGCGGACCGCGCGAGCGCGCGTCTCTCCGAGCTCGCGAAGGCGACCGCTGCTCGTCCGAGCCTTGTCGAACGAGCGGGACGTGTTGTCCTCGCCGAGCTGAGGAACCTCCTGGTCCCGCTCCTCGCAGACTCCGCGATGGCGCGCACGGCGGTCGCGGATCTCGCGCCATTTGCCCGGATGGTCCGACATGACTCGCATGGGGCACTCAGGGTGCTCGGCAACGCGGTCGCCGCGATCGATGACCTTCGCACGTCGATCGACAGCGTGGTCGACGCCGCGGAACGCATGCGCGCAGGGATCGACGTACTCGGCAAGGTGGTCGTGCGAGGCGGGCGGACGTCGCTCGCCGAGATCATCACCTTCGGCAGCGAGCTCGCGCACCATCACACCAAGCTGATCGGTGGCGTGAGCTGGCCGGACGTGCTGCCTTCGTACCCCGTTGTCGCCGCGCGCTCGGTCGCGATCTCGACGGTCGCCGCCGCGCTGTCAGCTCTGGCTATCTCGCTCCAGGAGCACCGATCACTGACCAGGATCGAGGCCAGCGTTACCATGGTCGATGGCGTGGCCCACCTCCGGCTCGCGTGCGAGGTGCCCGGCGCGGTGTTCCGTCTGCACCGTGGCTGATCGGCGGCAGGAGTTGGCCAACACCGCACGTCATTCGATCGCACGGGATCCCCCGGTCGCCTACCGTATAGAGTTCGGGGTCTGACCCTTCGCGTGGTCCTTGGCCAGTCAGATGCGACCTGCGACGAAGGCTAGCGATGTCCACTGAGCCACTCGCCTGCCGCGGAGGCACCACCTGGGTCAGTCATCGAACATCGATCCAAACGCGATTCCGAACGTCTGGCCTGTGAACACGCCGGCCACCTGGGCATCCGGGTACGTGGCCGCCATCCACGTGACGTCGAAGTCGGCCTGGAGCGCGAAGTAGCCGCGGTCGAACCGCACGCGCCACGCGAGCGACACCCCGCCGCTCGCGGCCACGGCGTCGTAGGCATCGTCGATCTCGTGCTGGCTACATTTCGGCGGATCAGTTCCGACACACGTCGACTCGGTGCGCGGGACATCACGAGAGATCGAACCGATTCCCATGCCGATCCGCGCTGTCACGTCGAAGCCCCACCTGCGCAACGCCGAGTACATCACCTGCGGTCCCGTGATCAGCGCGACGCGATCCCCGCCGTTCATCGGCGTCTTGTCGATCAGGGGGATCACCAAGACCTGCAGCACGCCACCCCAGTGCCCGAATCCGCCGCCGAACGACATGCGACCGCCGAGCTGACAGATCCCATCGCCGCAGTGCGATCGCGATGTCCCTCCGGGCCCCGGCGCCGAGACGCTCGGCCCGGTCGAATCGCGCGCGTGGCCGGTGCTCGAGCGCCTCACGCGCAACCTCGGCGACAACGACACGCTGCTCGTCGCGGCACACGACGCCGTCAATCGCGTGCTGCTGTGCCGCGTGCTCGGGATCCCGCTCACGCGGATCTGGGCGTTTCGGCAATCGCCGGCGACGCTCGACGTGCTCTCGGGTCTATCGCTCGCGGAGCTCGCCGTGCTACGCGCGAACGATGCCGAGCGCGTCGCGCCGCTCCTGGGTGAATCACTACATCGCGCACTCTGAACGATTCTTTGTGGCGAGCTGCCAGGTCTTGCCGCCCGGGGAGCGCATGGACCGTGCTTCTCGAACGCTGTGTGCCCTCGCCGCGCTCACCCTCAGCGGGTGTCTCATTCCAGGCGGAGGGGGTGAAGAGAACCTCCGCGCGAAGTACCCCGCGCCGCTGTTCGAGGATTACGTCAGCTACATCAAGTTCCGGACCATGGACGAGGTTCCCTACGAGCGCGCCATCCCGACGATTCCTCCGTCGCTGCAACTCTCCGCGCCGCTCGTACTGGCGAGCCCGTTCAGGATGGAGCTCGAGCTCGCGAGCCTCGACGCGACGAAGCTCTGCTTCGCCTTCGACAGCAAGGGCGACCGGAGCACCCTCGCCGCGGAGGACATCGCCAAGAAGGAGCTCGCGCGACTCCAGGACTTCAGCGTCTCGATCCGCGCGCTGTCGTCGCTCGCACCGGAGCGGGGAAGGCCGCTGTGGCCGACGCCCGAAGGCGCGACGCACCTCGACTCGTTCACCGTGGTGAGCGACGAGGTGAAAGACTTCGACAATCGCGCGCGTGGCACCGTCGAGCGGCGGCGCGAAGTGACGATTCACATCTGCGCCCCCGCGCCCGAGATCACGAGCGCGACGAAATTCATCGCGATCACCGCGCACTTCCCGACCGCGGCAAAGCCCGACTACAAGAGCTTCCACGTCGCGAACAACGACGGGGACCGCAGGAACATCGAGCGCGACAACCAGGAAGAGCGCTTCCAGGGCGACGGGCTCATCCTCATCGCCATCACCGACGGCGCGCCCGATCTGAGCATGTAGCTAGACGTCGAGGTTACGCACGTTGAGCGCGTTCTCTTCGATGAGCGCCGAGGACATTCGTGGGCTGTTTGTGGTCGCGGTGCCCGCAACGATCGTGGGCGTGAACCACGGAGATTGCTCGGCGAGCGGCGATGAGCTGTAAGCCAGCCAACGTTGCACGATGCAGCGGACACACCTGTCCGACCCGGCGATGGTTGTCGCCGCACCGCAGGTACTCGGCGAGCTCGCGCTCGACGTAGCGCGGCGGTCCGCGGCCGTCGGCATCGCGCAGCTCGGCCAACATCGTCTGCGCGTGCTGCGCCACGAGCTCGTGCAACACCGTGCGCTCGGCCGCGCGTCGTTGGTAGCCGCCGAGCGGTTGTCCCGCCGCGCCAGCCGTGCGTTCGTAGACTCCGCCCGCGAGCACGCGCGGGGCGTCCGCATCTGCCCCGCACCGTTCCGTTGATCCTCGACTCGAAGCGCGGGCACCGCCGGCCGCAGTACTCGACGAACCGAATCGTTCCCCGGAATCCTCCTCGGAGACACGCCGCTATGGGAACGATTTCGCGCGTAACTCACTGAGATTGTTAGGTGCCTCCATGATCGCACTCCAGAGGTCACGCCAGTCGTTCGATATTCCACCTAGGCTCCACCAGGAACTTGAAGGGTCTCGCAGCGATGCGAGGCCCTTCTCGTTTTCGGCGGCCGCTGCGGAACGCTCGTTCTGGAGGTCTAGCCTCGGCTCGCCGGCGCAATCCGCGTCGTTCCAGCGTGATAGCGTTCAGTGTGCCGAGCGACGTTCCGGACGGGGCTTCAGCCGAGATCGCCGCACTCGTGGCGAGGCTCGATCCGGAGGTCCGGGACGCGATCGGCGATGTCGACCGAACGCTCATCGTGCTAGCGCTCCAGCAGTCTCCTTGGGACCGGCTGAGGTCGGCATCTCGCATGGCGCAGGCCCTGGTCAGGATTCGAGATGGCGTCGCACCCGAAAGCCACTGACCTTCCCGCGCTGCTCGCGAAGCTCTGCGACGCCGGGATCGAATTCATCATTGTCGGTGGTGCTGCGTGCGTGATCCAAGGCGCGCCGATCACCACCATCGATCTCGATATCGTCCACCGGAGAACGCCGGAGAACATCGACCGGCTCCTCGAGCTTCTGCTGCAGCTGGATGCAACGATGCGCTACGACTTCGCGAACAGAGGCCTTCGCCCGACGGCTGAGCTGCTAGGTGGCAAAGGACACCTCAACCACCTCAACCTGTCCACTTCGCTCGGTCCCCTCGATCCGCTCTGCGAGCTCGACGGTCTGGGATTCGACGAGTTGTTACCGCATAGCCAGTCGATGACGGATGAGGGGCGACTTCTCCGCGTACTCGACCTACCGACTCTGATCACCGTGAAGACAAAGGCCGGACGGCCAAAGGATCGACTCGTACTCCCGATCCTGATCGCGACACTTGAAGAGCGCGACAAGGCGAAGCGGTAGGCCGCTGACCTGCACGCGCTTCTCGATTGACCACTTCGAATTGCTTACCGCGATCATCGGCCGTGGCCCGGCTCTCGAAGTCGAAGCACGGCAAGACGCCGGACGATGTCCCCGATCTCACTCCGGCGCAGACCAAGGACTTGTTGCGCCGCCTGGCGGACTCGAACTTGGGCACGGTGAACACCCACTGCCGATACGGCGCGCACTGCAGCACGTGATCGATCAGGTGCGCGGCGGTGTCCGCCATGCGACGCGCCGTGCACGACGGGCAGATCCCGCGCCGGTTGCACGAGGACGCGACCACCAGCTCGTCGCCGCACGCCTGACCGCGGACGCGTGCGAAGCCGTGGGCCAGCACGCCGCACCGCAGGTACTCGGCGAGCTCGCGCTCGACGTAGCGCGGCAGGCCGCGGCCATCGGCGTCCCGCAGCTCCGCCAACATCGTCTGCGCGTGCTGCGCCACGAGCTC
>JBBRED010000036.1:0-37705 GCA_038203335.1 Haliangiales bacterium
GGGGTGGCGCGACGTCACGCGTGCGGTCCACGCCGCCGGCGGTCGGGTGATCATCCAGCTGATGCACGTGGGCAGGATCGCGCATCCGAGCAACACCTCCCACCATCGACGGCCGGTCGCACCGTCGGCGATCAAACCACGCGGCCTGATGCTCACCGCGACGGGGCCGCTCGAGATGCCGGAGCCACGAGCGCTCTCGACGACCGAGGTCGCCGAGACCGTGGCCAAGTTCGCCGATGCAGCGCGGTTGGCCATCGAGGCGGGTGCCGATGGCGTCGAGATCCACGGCGCGAACGGCTATCTCGTGCAGCAGTTCCTGTCGAGCAACGCCAATCAACGCACCGATCGATACGGCGGCTCGCGCGACAATCGGATCCGCTTCGCGGTCGAGATCGCGACGGCCGTCGCAGAAGCGATCGGACCAGAGCGCGTCGGGCTACACGTCTCACCGGGTAGCAGGTTCAATGACATCGTCGAGAACGACATCGTGCAGCTCTACGACGCGCTGCTCATCGGTCTGGCGCCGCTGGGCCTCGCGTATCTCCACGTCGTGCACCACGGCGACGAGGCCGTCCTCGCGCGATTCCGAGCGCGGTGGCACAGCGTGCTCATCGTCAATCGCGTGGACGCGGATCTCGACACGCGGTTCGCGGACATCGCCAAGGGTCGAGCGGACATGATCTCGATCGGCAATCTGCCCCTCGCCAATCCCGATCCCGTCGCGTCCATCAGAATCGATGCGCCCCCGAGCACGACCTCGTAGTCAGGGCGTGGGCCCGAGCTCCCACGGCGGTGGCGTCATCGCCGACGCTCGAGGCCCGGATGTGACGCGACCAGTCCGATCGACGGGCGAGGAGGAGATCCGCCGGATCGGGCGCGAGCTACACGATAACGGCACGCTCGGCCGCGCGCGCCCGGCGGTACGGCTGTAGTCTCGCGGCCAATGAGCCTTACCCGGGATGTCCTGATGGATGCGTCGCGTCTGAACCCGCCGGCCTCGGGATCGATCCCGTTCCGGCCGGTCGTTCGCGAGCACTGGCAGCAGGCGATCGCCGCGGGGCTCACGACCGGTGATCCGGCCGCGAGTGGCCTCGAGCCCGTTCTCAAGGACGCCACGGGCGGCTACTTCCTGTGCTGGCCCGCTGCGCCGGTCCGCTCCTGCATCGTCTACCTCGGCTCGGAAGGCCAGCAGTTCGTCGCCGCGCGCACCGAGCGCGAGCTCGTCTCGATGTTGCCGTTTGGCGGTGGCCTCCACGATGCGATGAGCCACTGGTCGCACGCGTTGACCGATCAGGGAACGCCGAAGCCGCTACCTACCGAGCGTCCGTCGGAGCCGTGGAGCGATGCGATGGTCGCCGCGCTCCAGGCCGCGCGCGTCACGCTCGAGACCGATCCGGGGGCCCGGATCGAGGCCGTGAATCGCGCCGTCCTCGTCGCATGGCGCGCCCTGTGCGCGCGGAACTTCAAGCCGGTGATCGTCGTCCGCGCCACGCGCGACTACCGCCCGAGCGAGCGGTTCACCGTCGGTGATCGCATCTCGCACCCGACCCTCGGCGAGGGCGTCGTCGAGGCCGATGTCATCGGCAAGGTGACGGTGGCGTTCGCCTCCGGCAAGAAGACGCTCGTCCACGGCAAGTCGCCGAGCTAGCGGCGCGGCGGCAGCAAGCCCGCCTCGCGCAGCTTGTCCTTCTTGCTCTTGCGCGCGCCCTTGACGCCGCCCGCCGCCGACGGCGCCACCGGTGCCTGCGTCGGCTCGAAGCCGGCGATCCGCTCGCGCACCACGTAGTGCGCGTGGCGCTTTTCGATCAATGCGAAGTGCGCGGCCGTCTCGGCGGTGAGGAAGCTGATCGCCACGCCCGTATCGCCCGCACGCCCGGTGCGGCCGATGCGATGAACGTAGTCCGTCGGCGAGCGCGGCAGATCGTAGTTCACGACCGCCGGCAGGCCGGTGATGTCGAGGCCGCGCGAGGCGAGATCCGTGGCGACGAGCACGTGCACGCTCGATGCGCGGAACATGTCGAGCGCTCGGGTGCGCGCGCCCTGCGTGAGCTTGCCGTGCAGCGCGACCGCGTTGATCCCCTTGGCACACAGCTTCGAGGCGACGTGCTCCGCCGCATGCGTGGTCCCCACGAACACGAGCACGCGCTCCCACTCGTGCGTCTCGAGCAGGCGGAGCAAGAGCTGCGTCCTGCGCGGCGCATCCACCTCGATCGCGCGCTGGGCGATCGCCGGCACCTCGGTCTCCGGCTCGGAGACATCGATGCGCACCGGCTCGCGCATCAGCTGCGTGGCGATCTTCTTGACCGAGGGGGACAGGGTCGCCGAGAACAGCAGCGTCTGCAGCACCGCGGGCACCAGCGCCACGATCCGCGCGAGCTCCTCGCTGAAGTTGTTGTCCATCAGCCGATCCGCCTCGTCGAGCACGAGCTGAGAAACGGACGCCAGCGACAGCGCGTTCTTGTCGACGAGATCGAGCAACCGCCCCGGCGTGGCCACCACGATATCCGCCCCGCCGCGCAGCTCCATCATCTGCGGGTTGATCGAGACGCCGCCGAGGATCACCACCGTCTTTGGCCGCTGCGGCAGATACTTGCGGAGCCCCGCGATCACGTCGACGGTCTGCTTCGCGAGCTCGCGCGTCGGCACGAGGATCAGCGCCTTCACGCGGCGCGGCACCGTCAGCGGCCCGAGCGCCTGGAGGATCGGCAGCACGAACGCGGCCGTCTTGCCGGTGCCCGTGCTCGCCTTCGCCACCACGTCGCGACCCGCGAGCACCTCGGGGATCACCGCCGCCTGGACCGGCGTCGGCTCGCGATAGCCCTGCTCGGCGACCGCGCGCAGGAGGGGCTCGGAGAGGCCGAGGGATTCGAACACGCGCGCACTCTACTCGTTATGCTCCGCGCCATGGCACTCGATCACTACGTGACGCTCGGCCGCTCCGGCCTGCGGGTCTCCCCGCTCTGTCTCGGCACCATGACCTTCGGCGAGGACTGAGGCTGGGGCTCCAGCGTCGAGGACTCCGAGGTCATCCTCGACCAGTTTCTCGAGAGCGGCGGCAACTTCCTCGACACGGCGAACGGTCCACTGCCGCCCGTGTCGCAGTCGCGTGGGTCGCGAGCCGGCCGGGCGTGACCGCCCCGATCATCGGCGCGCGGACCCTCGAGCAGCTCGAGGACAACCTCGCCGCCGCCGAGCTGACGCTGACTGCCGCGCAGATCGCGAAGCTCGATGCGCTCTCGACGCCGAAGCTCCCGTTCCCGATGAACATGCTCGGCATGGCCGGCTCGTTCATCAACGGCGGTGCGCGCATCAACGGGCAGCACCAGCCGGCGTGGCCGATGATCCCGGCGAACGACAAGGAGCGCCACTGACGACAATCCGCTCGGCGAGCCGGAGCGTCGTGGTGTCCTCCGCACGACGCGCTCGCTCGGCGAGCGAACGACCGACCGAGCGGATCACCTCGACCATGATCCTAGACTCCGTGCAGCTGGCAGGTACCGGTCGTGGCGCCATGCTCCACCTCGATCTCGCACTCCTCCGTCACCAGGCAGTCGGCGTCAGTCGCGCACGCCGTGCCGCTGCCCACGCCGCCATCCGACGCGTCATCGCTGCCGCCACCACCACCGTGCAGCTTGCAGAACGACTGGCCGTGCTCGACCTCGAGCTCGTAACCCGCGGGGCACGTTCCCGAGTCATCATCGGCCTGACAGAAGCTCGTTGTCGTGCCGTGCTCGACTTCGATCTCGCACTCGAACCCGCTCGGGCAGTCGGCATCGGCCGCGCACGGGGTGCTGATGATGGCCCTCGAGGCCGAGGACGTGTCCTCACCGGTGGTGCAGGCAACGGCGAACAGGGAGAGCAGTAGAGCGGAAGCGATCTTCAACATGGTGTTCCTTGATGCGGTGGGTTCGGACGGGGTCACTCGCAGGACCAGTGGTACGGCTTTCACTCGGCGCTGGTAAGTTTCGAGGGCTTTCGCGTCCCGAAACGACGTGACGCGATTTATTCTTTTTATCGTTATTACAGTGCTATAAACGCGTCATTGATGTCGACGATCGGCAGCAGCCCGCTCGCGCAGCAGTTCTACGCGGGCCGCTATGCGGAGATCGTGGCGAGCGATTTCGAAGCGAGCGAGGCCGCCGCTCACGACGTCGCGTTCGTGATCGGCGCGCTCACGTTCGTCGATCGTGTCGACGAAGCGCACGGATTGTTCGCGAGCTGGAGCGCGCATCACGCCGACGCGCGCACCATCGCAGCGAGTCGGTTCTTTCTCGGCCTCGCGGCCGCGCGCGCGGGCTACTTCGATCGCGCGTTCGGTCTGCTCGTTCGCGAGGCATTTCGCGATCGCCATCACGTGGATGCGTGGGTGCGCGCCTTCGTGTTCCAGGGTCTCGCAGCGCAGTGCTATTTCACGGGTCGCTATCCAGGCGCTGCTCGACACGCGTTGCGTGCGCTGCAGGCCGCGCACGAGGCGCGATTTCCGTACGTCGCGATGCTCGGCACCGATATGCGCGGCCACTCGCTCGTCCAGCTGGGCCAGCTCCAGCGCGGGATCGCGATGCTCGAGCAGGCCGGCAAGCAAGCGCGCCGGCTGGGCCTCGCGAATAACGAGCTGGCCGTCGAGACATCGATCGCCACGTACGTGACCAAGTTCGACCCGCACCTGGTCGCTCTCGAGCGCGTCGAGGGGCTGCTGCGCCGTCGCGCGCACGACTCGTATTCGCGCCGCGCCCTGTTGACGGAGGCCGCCATTCGCTACGCGATGCGCGGGCGGCGCACCGATGCGATCGAGGCGCTCGATGCCGCCGAGCGCGACGCGCTGCGCGGCGATACCCGGCGCGGTCGCGTCGCCAGCTTGATCGCGCGCCTGTGGGTCACGCGCTGGCAGCACGGCGCGGCAGCGTGCCGCGAGCTCGTCGACCAGGCGGCGCTGCTTGTCGAGCCGCGCGATGTCGCGTTCCGCGCGCAGCTCCTCGGCTTCGACATCCTCGTCGCGCGCGATGCCGCGGACATCGAGCGCGAGCAACACGCACTCGACGAGCTTCGCGGGCTCTGGAAGGAGAGCCATCACTTCACCGCGAAAGCCGCGCTCGCACAGTACGCCGCCGCGCGCACGATCGCGTTCGACGAGGATGCGGTGACACCGATCCTCCGGTCCGTCGCTCAGCGCGACGTCTCGGCGCTCGCGCGCATCGCCTCGCTAGGCGTCGTTGGCGTGATCCCCGAGCTCCTCGGCCTCCAGCCCGGCAAGCGGATCATCGTGATCCCGTCGGAGGATCTGCTCCTCCTCGAGGATCACGGCAACGTGATCGTGCGCGAGCGACCGCCGCGATGGTGCCCGCTCCTCCTGCGCGTGCTCGCCAGCGGCGATGCAACGAAGGAGAAGATCGTCGCCGGTCTGTGGGGCCTACGCACGTACCATCCCGATCTGCACGATCCTCCCGTGCGCACGACCATCCACCGGCTGCGCAGCTTCCTCGCACCCTACGGCAGCTGGATCGAGGTCGGCGAGGGAGGTTATCGCACCACCGTCCCCGTCCACCTCGTGAGCAACCGCGAGCTCGCGATCGAGCCCGCGCCGCTGTGGGACGAGAGCGAGGCTCCGCACCTCGATGTTCCGCGCGAGCCCTCTCGCCACTCCGCGGAGCCTCTCGCCGACGATCCGAAGCAGCGCCTGCTCCGCCACTTCGAGGACCACGATCGCGCGAGCGTGCCCGAGCTGGCGAAAGCGCTCGAGCTCTCGGCGAGCACGGTCCTGCGCGCACTGCGCGAGCTCGTCGACGCGAAGCTCGTCGAGCGCCATGGCTTCGCGCGAGCCACGCGGTACGCCCGTCGCGCGGCTATGCAGTGAGCGTGTTCGCCAGGATCACGGCCACACCTGCGAGGCTCTCGCCGGCCAGCAAACCCGCGGCCGCCGGCCACACGAACCGCTCCGCAGCGTCGGGATCGCGGCGCACGAGCAGCGCCGCCAGCGCCGCGCCGATCAGCATCGAGAGGGACGTCGCCACCGGCAGCAACACGCCGAGGCCGAGCCCTGCGGGCGAGGGCACCCACCGCCGCACCCGCGCCGGAGCCGCTCGCTCGATCACCGCGAGCACGCAGCCGGCGCTCGCACCGATCACCACGAGGGCCCGGTTCATCGGGTGCAGGCTCCCGAGCCCGCGCTGCATGAGCTCCGCGATCGCGTGAAACTGGTGCGCCCCCGGCGCGGCGAACCGCGCGGTCTCGCCGGTCAGCACGCTCGCATCCGGCACCAGCAGGACGTACGCCAGCACCGACGCCACCGTTCCTGCCACGATGCCCGCGGCCTGCGCGATGAACTGCTTGCGCGGATCCGCGCCGAGCAAATAGCCGCTCTTCAGATCGTTGAGCAGATCCGCGCTCGCCACCGACGACGCGTGCGTCATCGCCGCCGTCATCAGATTCGTCGACGGGTGATACGGGTGGAGCGCGCCGAACGCGAGCTGCGTGAGCTTGCCCATCGGGCCACCCGGTGTGATGTCGGTCTCGCCGGCGATCCGGCACGCCACCAGGCCGAACACCAGGCTGAGCAACACCGCGAGCACACCGAGCACCGGCGGAATCGCGAACAGCACGCTCCCGAGCGTCACGGCGACCGCGCCGCACGCGGCGAACCCGATCCAGAACCAGCGCATCGGGATCTCGACGCGCGTGGCGATGGGATCCTCCGCGTCCGCGTGGCGACGACGGGCAAACGTGCGTGCGAAGGCTCGCCAGTTTCCGATCAGCGCGACCGCGCCGTACGCTACGAGCATCGGCGCACCGAGCCATGTGCCGACCTGTGCCCACGTGGTTCCGAGCGACGTCGCGGCGTGCGATTCGACCGCGAGCGGTCCAAGCACGAACGCCGTGATCAGCCCACCTGCGAACAGCCACACCGCCGTCCGCAGCCCGATGAACACGCCCGCACCGACGAGCAGCGCGCTGTGGTCGAGCACGAGGCCCGACGCGCTGGCACGCGGGATCCAGTCGAACACGCGCGAGCTCGTCCCGATCACGGCGACCGCACGAAGATCTCGCAGCACCGGGATCAGCGCGCCGAGCCCGACCGCGACGGCGAGCACGCGCACCCCTCGGCGCGCGGCGGCGCCCGAGCGCTGCAGCCCGTGCAGCATGATCGCGGCCGCGGTGCCGCTCGGAAAAGCCAGACGCTCGCGGTTGATCAGCTGGCGCTTGAGCGGGATCGCGAGCGTCACACCGAGCGCGGCGATGCAGGCGATCCAGGCGGCGATCGCGAACGGCGATGGCTGCGTGCCGGTCAGCAGCAGCAGCGCCGGGATGACGCCGACCACCATGTTGCCCGTCGCGTAGGCCGCAGAACTCGCGCACGACTGCATGCAATTCGCTTCGAGCAGCGACAGCGGCGAGCGCACGATCCGTACAGCAGTGAACAAACGCCACACACCGAACGAGGCGAGACACGCCGCGAGCGCCATGCTGAAGAACCAACCCGTCGTCAGCCCGATGTAGACGTTCGCAAACGAGAACACCGCACCGAGCACGAGCCCCGTCCCCACGGCGCGGAGGGTGAGCTGGGGCGTATCCGGTCGGAACGCTTCGCGGTACCACGCGGCCTCGTCGAGCTCCGCGACGCGGCGGGGGTCCAGATCCGGCGAGCTCACGGTGCGTACAGGATGCACGTGAGAGGCCCGCCCTGCGCCATGGGCCACGAGACGCGATTAACCAGCTTGAATGACGTGGTAATATTCGTATCGCGTCGCTGGATCCGAGGGACGACAGGCCGTGTTACTCGGCAATCTCTGCGCGCGGCGTAGGGTTGGCCCACGACGTGGAGGTCCACGTCACCGGAGACCTGATCATGAAGTACCTGTTCGCCAGCGCCTTGCTCACGGTTGCGGTCGGTTGCGTCACCGATGGAACGACGTCTCCGCCGGTCGTCGTGAACGATCCGCCTCTGGTCGCCGGTGCGCCCCTCCCGCGCACGAGCGGCACCTATGTCAGCCGATACCGCGTTCCGGTGGAGAGCGAGCTCGTCGCCGCCGCTGACTTCGCGGTCGATCACGCGGAGTGGACGGTCGCCGGCGACGCCGTGTCGCTGCACTACAACCTGCCGGTCGGTCTCGTCGGTGGCGTCCTCGATCTGACCCTCACCGGAACGCTCGCCGCCGACGCGACCACCGTCGAGCTCGCCGGTCCTCCGGGCGTGGGCACGTGCGTCGCGACGGCGATCGCGGTGACATGCCGCGAGGTGTTCAGCGATCTCGGTACGCTACCGATCAGCATGGCGCGCGTCCAGCAGACCGCCGCGACCGACTACGCCGGCCCCGTCGCCGATCGCATGCGCGTCGCGGTGGTGTTCGGCTCCGATCCGATCGGCATCGTCGAGCTCGACCTGCAGGCGCCGGTCGTCGAGGATAACGGCGGTGGCGGTGGCGGTGGCGGCGGCGGCAACGACTCGCCCTGACCGAGTTGTTCGCCGATCGCGAAGCTCGATGCCCTCTCGACGTGGCCGATGATCCCGGCGAACGACAAGGAGCGCCACTGACCTCTGGCGCGATTCGGTGACTGGTTGGCGCACTCCGTAACGGGCCCTGGAGTACTCAGCCGGCCATGGCTCTATCGATCTACAACGAACCCACGGCGGCCCCGCAGTCGATGCCGCTCAAGCTCAAGCTCGTCATCGCCGGCCTCGCGCTGTCGATCCTCCAGGAGGTCTGGTGGATCCAGGCGATCGGCAGCGACACCAGGACCCTGGTCCGGATCGGAGTCGCCGTCGCCGCGATCGTGTTCCTGATCCGCGGTAGCGACCTCGCGCGGGCGCTCACCCGCGTCGTCGCCGGTCTCGGCGCGGGGCTCGCGGTGTGGGTGCTCATCCAGTTCCATTCGCTCGGCATCGGCTTCGGGTCGTGGATCGTGCTCTCCAGCGTCGGGGTCGCGCTGATCGCCGCGTTCATCGTGTGGGCACTCGGCCAGGACGACGTGCAGGCGTGGATGCGAGCCCGCTCGTCGCCTGGCGCCATGCCGCCGGCGATTGGTTCGTTCGGCGGCGGAAGAACGCGATAAAGCTCGTCTCCGTCGAGGCACCGACCCGCTCGGCGATCGCAGCGATCTTGAGATCCGTCTCGAGCAATAGCTGCTTCGCGAGTCGCAGCCGCGCCTGGTCGAGCTCCTCGCGAAACGATGTCTTCGACTCTTGCAGCGAGCGCTGCAGCGAGCGCGACGACAGTCCCATCCAGCGCGCGGCGGCATCGATCGTGGTGCGCTTACCGAAGCGAGACGCGAGATACGTGCGCAGTCGATCCAGCACCGTCGATCCGGAGACCACCTCGGCGACCAGGCGATCGATCCCGTCGACCACAGCGCGGTCGGTCTCGCCGAGCCACGCGAACGCACGATGCGGATCCGTGAACATCTTCGAATCGACGTCCGCGTCGAGCACGGGATAGAACCCGGCGAGCGCCGCTCCGAGCACGCCTTCGCCGCGCACGAACGCCTGCTTGCGGAGCCGGCGACGCAGCGCTCCCATCCGCGTCGCCGCTTCGCGAACCACGAAGTCGAACGCACCGGGCTCGACGGCTTCGAGTCGCCGCGAATCGAGCACGAAGTCGCACGGCAGAGCGATCCCGCCGTCCTCGGAGCGATCGAACATGCGCGTCAACAGCTCGAGCTCGGCGAGCGGCAATCGGCCCCACACGACGAAGCCACACAGCTCCGGCCGGGTGCACCAGATCAAGAACGCCGAACCGTGCGCGTAACGCCCCACCGGACCGCGGGCCATCTCCTCGCACGTCACCACCTGCAGCGGCACCATCCGATCGGAGCCTAGCGCACTCACAATGCCCTCGGATCAGCCCGCGAAGTAGCGACTACTGCTCGGTCGTCTCGGTTTCGATTTCGGTATCGACCACGCACGCCGTCAGCACCACACACAACCCCAAAGCTCTCCACATGCCGCCACTCTATACGCAGGCGCTCTACGGCAGCCAGCGCGACCGAGCCGAGAATCCTTCTCGATGCCCTGCGGCTGGATCAAGCGCGTCTCGTGTAGTCAGTGGCGCGTGACGGCGATCAAGACCGCCGGAGCGAGCAGACGAATCGAATCATCCACGCCGTAGAGCTGGTATGCGGTGACGCGCGCGATCGCGCCAAGGCTCCACTCGTCGGAGACGAACACCTCGTATCCCGCGCCGACCGTGGCGCCGATTCCCGCGCCCACGTCGGCCGGCCGATCGCCGCCGTCGAGGTAGCCGAGCGCGAACAGCAGGCCGGCCTGCACGTGCAGGCCCCGCTTCGGATCTGGGTAGTAGTCCACGAACGGCCCGGTCGCCGAGACGTGCTGACCGCCCGCGTCGATGCCGTCGTAGCTCGGTGCCGGCGTCACTGCCGGGAACGTGCCGAGGCCGACCACGAGCCCGCGGCGGATCGTCCAGCCGATCGCGAGCTGCGTCGACACTCCGACGCCCGTGCTCGTGCTCGTCGGCGCGCTCCCAACCAGGGTCGCGAGCGTGAGACCCGGCCCCACCCCGATCCGCACGTAGAGGCCGTCGTGCGTGCGGGGCTCGGCGGCCGCGGTGCTGCAGGCGAGCACCAGGAGGATCAGATAGTTGCGAGCGGTCATGCTGCTACCACGATCGACGAGACCGAAAGGATACGCACCACCTCGAACCAGGCGAACATCGTGCCATGCCGTACCGAACCATGCTCCTGCTCCTCCTCGCCGTTGGCTGCAGCACCAAGCCGAGCAGCGACTCGCGAAAGGTCGCCTCGTGCTACTCGCAGTCCGTCGGAACGTGCCGCGAGTACCGCGACGGAAACCTCGCGCTGGGCACCGAGTCGCTCGCGAAGCTGTGCACCGTGGCCGGTTCGAGCGCGGTGTTCGCCGAAACCGCCTGCCCGACCGCCAACGTCGTCGGGTCGTGCGCGATGAACGAGGGCAAGGACATCTACTACGCCGGCTCGCCGCTCCTCGGTGATCAGCTCGCGACCAGCTGCACGTCTCGCGGCGGCACGTTCGCGAAATGACCGACATCCCGTTTCCCGAGTGGCTCGTGCCGATGGCCGCGACGCTCACGCAGGACCGCTTCACCGGGCCGGAGTGGACGTTCGAGCGCAAGTACGACGGGATCCGGCTGATCGTGTTCAAGCACGGCGATGACGTGCGCCTGTATTCGCGCAACCATCTGCCGCAGAACGTCCCGCTCGTCGCCGCGGCGATCGCGCGTCTGCCGCATCGCGAGCTGATCCTCGACGGCGAACTGAGCTGGGACCAGCGCGACTATCACGTGTTCGACATCCTCTGGATCGACGGTCGCGATCTGCGCGCGCTCTCGCTCGAGGAGCGGCGCCGGGAGCTCGCGCGGGTGCCGATCGAGGCGCCGCTCGCGCGCACGCAGATCGTCGACGACGCGGAGCCGTGGGAGCGCGCGCGTCGCGAAGGCTGGGAGGGCGTGATCGCGAAGCGCCTCGATGCGCCGTACGAGCACAAGCGCTCGCGCACCTGGCTCAAGATGAAGATCGAGGTCAGCCAGGCATTCGTCGTCGGCGGGTTCACCGATCCGCAGGGCAAGCGCGTGGGCCTCGGCGCGCTGCTCGTGGGCCACCACGACGGCGAAGACTTCGTGTTCGCGGGCAAGGTCGGCACCGGGCTCGATACGAAGCAGCTCGTCGACCTGCGCGCCCGTCTCGACGCGCTCGCCCAGACCGCGTCCCCGTTCACGCGCGCGACCGGCCTGCCGCGCTCGCGGGTGCACTGGGTGCGGCCCGAGATCGTCGTTCAGGTCTCGTTCATGGAGTGGACCTCGAACGGCAAGCTGCGCCACCCGCGGCTGATCTAGAAGCTCACGGCGTCCGCGCGCAGATGCCGAGGCCGCCGAGACAGCGCGGCAGCTCGGCCGGGCACTCGGTGTTGGTCATGCAGGTCTTCGAGCAGCGCATCGTGTCCGTGCCGTCGACGCACAGCGCGCTCGCGCAATCGTTCTCGCCGGTGCACGTGCCGCCGGCGGCGGTGGTGCCGCGCGCTCCCGGCGTGCAGTAGACGTGCGTGGGATCCTCCGCGTGGCAGCGCGTGGTCGCAGGGCAGTCGTCGTTGCTGAAGCACGGGCACGCGTTCGGCATGACGCAGACCGCCGGTGCATCGATCGAGACCGGGGCGTCGATGGGAGGCGATGCGCCGTCGCTGCACGCGACGAGGCCGACCAGGAGCATCACGGTACGCATACGTTTCATGGGATACGTCGTCCCGGGCATGAAGCGCAAGAAGGGCGGCACGCCACCGGATGACCTCCTCGCGCTGGGCCGGGAGCAGGCCGAGCGCGGCGAGCTCGCGGCGGCAGAGGCCACGTACCGCAAGGCGCTCGCGGCCGCGCCGGAGCACCTCGGCGCGCTCTGCCTGCTCGGGTTGTTGCTGGTCGATCGCGAGAACGTCGACGGCGCGATCGATCTGCTCGAGCGCGCTCGCATGATCGCCCCGGACTTCCCGCCGATCCAGCTCGCGCTCGGCACCGCCTATGCGGCGGCCGGTCACGATGCGCTCGCGATCGCCGCGATGGAGACCGCGATCAAGCTCGATACGTCGAGCACCGTCCCGCTCGAGCGCCTCGCGAAGTACCAGATCCGCTCGGGCCGCGCGCGCGAGGCGATCGGCCTGCTCCGGCGGATCCTGCGCCGCGATCCCGCGCATCCGCAGGCGCCGTTCCTGCTCGCCGGCCTGACGGGGGACCACACCGGCACCCACGTGGACGCGCCTCCGCCGGAGCTGATCGCGGAGCTGTTCGATACGTACTCGACGAGCTTCGAGCAGCACCTCACGCAGGGTCTCGCGTACACGGTGCCGCAGGCGCTCGTCGCGCTCGTCGCACCGGGCACCGATCTGCACGTGCTCGACCTCGGGTGCGGCACCGGGCTCGCCGGCGTGGAGCTGCGACCGTTCGCACGCACGCTCGTCGGATCGGATCTCTCGCCGCGGATGATCGTGCGCGCGGGCGAGCGCCGCATCTACGACGAGTTGCACTGCGAGGACCTCGTGGCCACGGTCGCGCGTGCCCGCGACGTGGATCTGATCGTCGCCGCGGACGTGTTCATCTATGTCGGCGCGCTCGAGCCGACGTTCGCCGCATGTGCGACGGCTCTGCGCACCGGCGGAGCGCTCGCGTTCTCGGTGGAGCGCGGCGAGACCGAAGGCGTCGTGCTTCGGTCGACGCTGCGCTACGCGCACGGCGATGTGTACATCCGTGGGCTCGCCGCCGCGCACGAGCTCGTCGTGGAGCGCGCCGAGCGCTCGGTCCTGCGGATCGACAACGGCCAGCCCGTGAACGGCGAGCTCTACGTGCTCCGCCGTCCCTGACGCCGGACGCGCTGCTACGCTCGTGGGATGCGCAGCCTCGCGGTCCTCGTAGTCCTCACGGCGTGCGGCGGTGGCTCGAAGCCCGCCGCTCCGCAGGCACCGCTCCCCGAGCCCGAGCCCGTTGCCCAGCCCGCGCCGACTCCTCCGCCCGCGCCCGCTCCGGTGCCTCCGGTCGATGCGTCGCCGCCACCCCCGCCACCAGCACCGAAGGTCGCCCTGCACGATCGTCTGCGCGACGAGGCCGGCGAGATCGCGGGCATGCCGGGCTGGAACCTGAAGCGCGTCGACGACGTGACGGTGTGCGGCAACACGCGCGTCGTGATCTCGCGGGGCAAGCGCAAGCTGGACGCCGACCAGGTCGCGCTCGCGAAGGTCTACGCGCTCGCGTTTCCGACGACGCTGAACTTCGATCCCGCAGACAAGAAGGCTATCGAGGCGTCGAAGACCACGTTCGCCGCGTTCGTCGAGGAGATGAAGAAGGTCGGCAAGGAAGCGACCGACAAGTTTCAGAATACCCTCGGCACCGCCGACCCCGCCATCAAGGCCGGCGCCATGGCCCGGATCGGCCAGGTCAGCTTCCGCATGGCATCGCTGCTCGTGCGTGCGCCGATCCCGAAGGACTACCGCAGCGGCGACTTCGCGAAGGACAAGACGGAGGCGTTCTGCGGAAAGATGGAAGAGGTCGCGGAGAGCCTCGTCGTCCACGGGGAAGAGGCCCTGGCCGTCTGCGCGAAGGCCGCCGCCCCCGAGGGCTGGTACACGCCCCTGTGCGCGACCGCTCCCGGATCCTAGTTCGCCTCTTCCCGCGCGCGGGTGTAGCGTGGGCCCGTGATGGGTGAGGTTGGAAAATCTGCATTTTCGTTTGGCGAGCTCCTCGCCTTGATCGATATCGACGGTGTCGGCCCGATGTCGACACCCCTCCCTACCCCGCGCGAGGCCTCGGCGGTCGCCGGAAACGCGCTGCGCGGCACCGCGCCGTGCACCGAGGTCCACGGTGCATGCCAGTTCCGCGCCGGCGTCTATGCCCCGCCCCGCGCCGAGCTCGTCGTCAGCCCCGCGCACGTGATGCTCTCGATCACCCGGTTCGCCGACCTCGACGCCTGGACCAACACCTTCGAGTACGTGAGCAGCTACCTCGCCGATACGCTGACCACCACGATCGACCGTGATGGCTACCGGTCGTACGCCGGCCAGGGCGTGATCGCGACGCTCGCCTTCACGCGCCCGAACGTTCGTCTCGACTCGCGCGACGTGGTCATCGAGGTCGCCCTTCGCCACGACGAGCCCCCGGTCGCCACCGTGCGCCGCATCTTCGGCCTCGCTGACGACGTCTCGCTCGCACCTCCGGACGACGGCAACTGGCGCGAGCTCGTCACCGCGTGGCCGCTCCACCTCGAGTGCTCGCGGTCCAAGACCACCGCGCGCTTCCGGATGAGCGCGCCCCATCACGACGGTCAGATCTCGACCGCGAGCCTGTGCGAGGAGTGGTGCTGGCGCTGGCTCGACCTGTGCGCAGGCACCGGCATCGGGCATCACGATCGCGTGCAGGTGTCGTGGGACCTCCCGGTGCTCGGCCATGCCTCGATCGTTCGCGGCGACAGCGCCCATCGCCGCGATACGCACGAGCTCCACGTTCCGGCGAGCTGGCTCGCCTGATCGCCCGCGGGGAGGAGCACGCGAGTCGCGATCGCGCGCCGCATCTGTCGCCCTCGACGCTGCGCTGCTACAGCGCGCGATAGCGCTTGCCGAAGCGCAGGGCGCGGAGCGTTCGCTCCAGGGTGAAGCCCGCGCGGACCACACCGTGCCGCGAGGCCAGGTTGTCGCTGCGCGTGTAGATCCAACCCGTGCGAGCCCCGTCGAGAAAGCAGACGCGAGCGACATGCGCAAGCGTGCGCGGATAGATGCGCTTGCCGCGATGCGCCGACGACGTGCGGCAGTCGTAGATCCAGAACTCGCCGTCGGCCACCGGCACGAACATTCCGGCGCCGATGATCTGGTGGGTGCCGCTCGTCTGCAGCCACGAGAAGTGCACGAGCTCGTCATCGATCCACGCCCCGAAGCATCGATCACCGCGGTCGAGGCGCTGCTCCCACTCGGCGCGCGCGCTCGGCGCCAGCGTGTCGAGCAGGGGAAGCTGCTCGCGCGTGATCCGTTCGATCCGCAGATCACCCAGCGGCTCGTGGCTCGGCTGGGTGATGTTGAACAGCTCGATCTCGGTGATGCCGACGCCGAGATCGCGGCGGATGCGCGACGCGACTCGTCGCACGGACCTCGCGAGCGGGAACTGCTTGATCGCGGGGGCCAGCACGGCGGCGGCACTTTGCCAGGTGCGGGCGCGTCCCGATAGCCCTCCGATCCGTTCCTACGCGTCCGGGCGTTCTGCGGACTCGCGCCCCAGCAAGTTGTGCAGCTCGGCGGCAAGGTCGTCGACCTTGACCGGCTTGGGCACGAACGTCACCGCACCGGCGGCGATGGCCTCGGCCCACGTCCCGTCGGCCGCCGCGCTCGACATCACGATCACACCGAGGCTCGGGTGTGTGCGCTTCAGCTCGCGGCACAGTTCGATGCCGCTCATTCCGGGCATCTGAACGTCGGTGACGATGGCGGCGATCTTGGCCCGGGCGAGATGCAGGAGCGCCGCATTGGCAGAAGCGACGCTCAACGTCGTGAAACCCCTCAGCCGCAGCGCTTCGCACAGGAGGAACCGCGAGTCATCTTCGTTGTCGATGATCAAGATCGGTCCGTCCATGCACTCGACACATGCGCGTATCGTGCCGTGAGCAATCGAGAATCTGGATCGATCCGATCGCGCGTCTCGCTCGTAACTCGGGTCACCCGAACGCGCTGACCATCGGAGGGGTTGGTTGTTCCGGACAACTCGGATTTCTCGGTAGAATGCGTGCAGCACTCTGCGGCAGACGTTCGGCGTAGACTCGACGCGTGGAGCAGTTGACCCCAGCGGAGCGCGTCCTCGCCCGCGTGCGGGCGGTCGCCGATCCACGCGCCACGGTCGAGGCGTACGGATCGAGCGTGTACGCGCCCGCCCACGCGAGTGACGTCGACGTGCTGGTCTCGAACGATGATCCGGCGCGCCTCGCCGCCGCCCTCGGCCTGACCGCGATCCCCACCACGCCGCCGCGCATGTACGGAGAGCTCGAGGGCGCCGACGTCGACATCACCGTGGTCAACGGCGACAACGATGTCGCTCGCCGCATGAGCTCGGGGCCGCGCGACGCCGCGCTGATCGCCAGCCAGCTGCGCGATCATGGACGCGACGACGCGTTCCAGGCCGCGTGGCCTCACGTGCGTCAGTTCGTGCGGGCACGCGCGCTCGGCCATAACGGCCTCGGCTGGTTCGGCAGCTTCGGCTGGGCCCTTCTCCTCGCGATTCCGCTCGTCACCGATCCCGAGCTCCGCGCGGTCGAGGTCGGCGCGGCCCTTCCGGCGTGGCTGCGCTGGCTATCGCGACTCACGTTCGGCGCACGCGTCGCGTTCGACGGCACGCGCAGCGGCGAGACCGAGCCGTTCTTTCTCGTCGCCCCCGCGGCGCCGGTTCGCGATGTCGCGCGACTCACGCGGCGCGGCGCGACCGCGCTGTTCGCCGAGGCGCGCTCCGGCGTGGTCGCGATCGGCGACGCGGCCACCGACGCCGCAGCGATCGCGCGCATCAAGGATCTGGCGAACGATCCGCCGAGCGGCACCACCTTGGTGATCGGCGGCGCCGACGAGCAAACGCGCGGGCGCTACGACGGCATCGCGCGCGGGCTGCTGCGCGAGCTCGAACCCCTGGGCGCGGTTCGTTCGTGGGGACGCTTCGACGTCGACGATGACGGATGGCAACACCGGATCACGGTGCCGGCGCCGAAGGCGAAGGCCGCGCGCGAGATCGTGGACAACTGGCTCGCGCTCAACCGGCTCGACGCGTCGCTCGAATAGATGCCCGAGCTCGCTGAAGTCGAGACCGTGTGCCGGCTGATGCGCAGGGTCCTCGTGGGGAAGCGCATCAAGCGCGTCGAGGTCGTACCCGACACGCTCGTCTTCCAGGCCTCGCGGAAGAACATCGAGGACGCGCTCGTCGGGCGCACCGTTCGCGCGATCGGACGTCGCGGCAAGACGTTCTGGATCGAGCTCGCCGGCCCCGGCCCCACGCTCTACGGCCACCTCGGCATGACGGGCTGGATCCGCGTGATCGGAACCGAGGGCGTTCGCCTCCAGGGCCACGGCGGCGCCCCGTTCGACGACGAGCACGGTCGCCCTCGCTTCCTCAAGCTCCTGATCGAGGTGCCGGGCGGCAAGGCGATCGCGTTCACCGACGGTCGCCGGCTCGGGCGCATCTGGCTCGGCATGGATCCGAGCGAGGAGCCGCGCGTGAAGCGCCTCGGCCGGGACG
The DNA here is from genome assembly GCA_038203335.1 of Haliangiales bacterium. Lineage (GTDB taxonomy): Bacteria > Myxococcota_A > Polyangia > Haliangiales > Haliangiaceae > JABFXX01. The sequence continues at coordinate 17,715 of JBBRED010000036.1, forward strand.
CACACGACGACCTGCCCACGGCCGCCGAGCTCGTCGAGATCTTCGCGCGCCGGCGCGTTCCCATCAAGGCTCTGCTCCTCGGGCAGAACACGCTCGCCGGCCTCGGCAACTGGCTCGTCGACGAGGTGCTGTATCAGTCGCGCATCTCACCGAAGCGGCCGGCGTCGTCGCTCGACAAGCGCGAGGTCACGGCGCTTCGCCGCGCCATCGCGACGGTGGTGAACAAGGCCGTCGACGTCGGCGCCGATCATGCGCAGTTCCCGCGCACGTGGCTGTTCGAGCACCGCTGGGGCGGCGGCCGCGGCTCGCAGCAGATCAACGGTCACCGCATCCTTCGCGAAGAGGTGGGCGGCCGTACCACCGCGTGGGTCCCGGCCGTCCAGAAGTAGCTCCGCGTTCGCGGCCGAAACTAACGTTCCCGCCGGGGCGCCCGGCGGCGTCCTACGAGGGTGAGTCTTTGGAAACCATCGGGCCCGGCGCGCTGTCACACGTCCATGCGCTGGTTTTCCCTCGCGATCATCCTGGCGACGACCGCCACCGCCGCCGCCGAGGATCCAACCCGCGTCACCGGCCGGCTCGACGGGAACACCGCCCGGCTGTCGGCGCACTACGAGCTCTCCGTCGGAGCGAACGAGTGGATGAAGGGCCGGCTGCTGGCGCTTCCCGCCGGTGCGCTGGTCACCAGTGCGCTCGTCACCGAGGCCGGCGTCGTGCACCGTCTAGCGCTGACGCCGGCCGACGCCGCGACCGCCACGTTCGATGCCCTCGCGACCGACGCGGCCGCGCCGGGTCCCAAGACCTCGGCCGTGCTGATCGAGGAAGGGCCCGGCGGAGTGACGGTGTCGACCGCGACGCCGCGCACCGGCAAGCTCGCGATCGACCTCGAGGTGGCGATGCCCACCTGCTTCCACGGTGACGTTCGCTACGCGATGGTGCCGTCGAGCTGGCACGAGGTGGCCAGCCGCGAGCTCGCGCGCGCGGGAGAAGCCACCGAGGCACTCGACACCATCTGCGGCACGAACCCCGAGGAGCCCGGGATGTGGCTCGGGTTCGCGAGTCGAGAGCTGGCGCGCCGGGCGTCGGGCGATCGCTTCGGCATCTCGGCGCACCGTCTGGACCTCGGCGACAGCTCCGTCGTCCGCTTCGAGCTCGACGTCGCGACCATGCTGGCCGACGTGCCTCGCGATCTCGCAACGGTGCTGATCGTCGACGGCTCACGATCGATCTCCGACGACGATCGCCTTGCCCAGGTCGCGCTCGTGGAGTCGTATCTGAGCAAAGCGCCCGGCGCGCGCGTGCAGGTGGTCTCGTTCGCGCGAACGGCGAAGGCCGTGCTGCCCGCGTGGACCACGGCCGCGAAGGCGCGCGCCTCGGTGGGGAGAGCGCTGCGATCACTCGTTCCGCGCAACGGCTCCAACTTCGATACCGCGCTCGCGGAAGCGGGAACCTGGCTCGGCCGCATCGGTGGCACGCGACGCGTGGTGCTCGTGACCGACGAGCGCATGGCGAGCCGACTCGCCCACGCATCGACCGCCGCGCTGCAGGCGATGCTGCCCGCGGGCACGCTGCTGCACGTGGTCGTGCTCTCGACCGGCGGCGATCTATCGCGCGACGACGGCCTGAAGCTCGCGGGCATCGCGAAGGCCACGCACGGCGTCGCGGTGCGCCTCGGGGGCGGTGCCGAGGGCGTGGACGCGACCTCACTGCTGCGCCCGATCTCGATCGATCGCGTGACGCTCGTGACCACCGGCTGGGACACCCTGCCGCGCGACGCAGGCCCGCCACAGTGTGGGGACGAGAATCCCGTGCTCGCAGGCGGGGCTTGCACCTGGTGGGGGCGAGGCCACGGCGAGATCACCGTCGAGGGATGGATCTGGGGCACGCGCGTCGCACGAACGTTGAGCCCTGACCTCTCGCGATCACGCGACGTGGCACGCGAGCTGGTCACGAGCAGAGCCGGTGAGCTGGGCTCGCTCGCCGAGGCGCAAGCACAGGCCGTGACCTCCACGTGGTCGCTCTATGGCGCCTGGGGAGGAACCGCCGGCTACGACGGTCCGCGCGGAGGAACCGGATACGGCGCGATCTGCGGGTGCGGACCGTTCGGCACGATCGGCCATGGCAGCGGGACGGGAACCGGCTTCCGCATGACGTCGCCCGATCTGGACGAGCAACTCCGACCGGCGATCGAAGCGTGCAAGCTCGAGAGCTCGAGCGTGATCGTCGCGATCGAGCTGACGGGAGTCGAGATCGCGGACGTGCACGTGACCGGAGCAACGCCCGCGGAGGCAACATGCGTCAGCGAGGCCGTCTGGGCGTCGTCGCCCACGATCGACCGACCGCGCGACCATCAGCTCGTGTCCTTCGTGGTCGGACGCTAGCCGCTCTTCGCAGGAGGATGCGCGTCGTGCAGCGCGGCCGGCTCTGGCTCGGCGTTCGCGCGCTCCGCGTTGCCGCGTGCGACGTCCGTGTTCGACGTGAACTCGATGGGCGCGTCGGGCGATTGCCCGGCCGGATCCGCCGCAGGTGTGCCCTTCTGGGACGGTTGCTCGGGATCGGGAGCGGGGTTGGAGGGCATGGCCTCATGTGCAGCACGAGCCATGCCACCGCCCCGGCGCCGAGCTGGGGCACGTCTGGTCCCGCGCCGTCAGCTACGAACGAAGCCTTCGGCCGCCTGCTCGCGAAGCATGCGGCGGATGTCGGAGCTCGGGTTCGCGGACGTACGCTTGCGGATCACGGCGTCCTCGCCCTCGCCGATCCGGAGCTCGAAGCCGTTGCGCCGCTCGCGAACCGCCCAGCTCCTCCCATCGGGATGACGCATCTCGACCCAATCGCCGATGCCCGCCTCGAAGCGCTGCTTCGATCGCTGCTCGTCCACCCCGGGCGGCAGCTTCACCTCGACGAAGCCCTTGTTCTCGCGCGCCCACGCGTACGCCTTCTCGAGCGCGTCCTTGCCCTCGGTCTCGAAGCCCTCCTCGAGCGCGGTCAGCCACGACGAGATGCTCGGGAATACGTTCCACGTGTTTCCGCTGCTGAAGTCGAACGTGACGATCTGCTCGGGTGCACCGCCGAAGCAGCCGACCGGATCGAACGCATGCACCTCGATCGACGACCGGGCCAGCGGATACCACGCGCTGTTCCACAGCCCGTGGCTCGACGTGCTCGAGCGCCCCGCCTCGAACTCCGTTGCGAGGCCGGTGAGCTCCGCGCGCTCCTTGTCGAGCTGCGAGGGCTCGATGAAGCGGAAGTCGACGTAGCGCCAACCTCCGACGTGCCCGAGTACGCGCGCCACGTCCGTCGGCAGGTCGCCGCTGCCGCCATCGTGCCGCGTCATCGCGCCGCGCTTGACGTTCTTGTGTAACCCCAGGGTGCGGACGAAGCGTTGAAGCAGGCTGTCGGTAATCACGGCGCGATTATCGCCGAAATCACCGCGATTCCAGACCAGAGTGCTGCCATCACAGGCACGGTACGTAGGCGGTGGGGGCGCGTGCCGCGAACTAGAGCAGAACGTCGGCTAGCGCTATGCTTGGGCGTTGGACTCCGAGGCCCCCGAGATCACGGCGCTCGCCGGCTTGCTCGCCGCGATCGAGGATCGTCGCATCCGGCGCAAGGTCCAGAAGCTGCTCCAGCACGGCGAGGAAGCCGTGCGCACGCTCGGTGAGATCGATATCGCGCTCTACCTCCGCGAGGACTGCGAGGAGCAACTACAGGTCGTCGCCGACGCGGTCCTGAGTCACTTCCGCCGGCTCCTCGAGTACGTCGCCATGGTCATCCCCGCGGCCGCCGCGAGCACCGACGACGCGCCCGCGGACTTCGAGCTCGAGGGCCGTGCTCCCACCCCCACCCCCGGCCCGTCGCCGGTCTCCCATCGGCAGCGCACCGACGACGACAAGTGGGACGCGCTCGCCAAGGAGATGTCCACCCTGCAGTACGGGCTGGAATCCGAGCTCAAGGACTTCGAACGACGGTTCGCGCACGCCCTGAACAGCGACAACAAGGAGCAGGCCGTTCGCGAGCTCAACGACGCGACCACCGGCCTCATGGACGGCGTGTTCGCGGTCATGACCACCGTGTACGAGTGCTTCCTCGGCTACGCCGAACCCGAGCGCATGGTCCCCGGGCACCGCGACAGCCTCGGCAAGGCCATCGCGATCCGACGCGCCCTCGCCGAGCTGCGCCGCGGCGTCCACAGCCTCAACCGGCGCGTGCAGGATCGCACGGCGCCCGCCGACGTGGCCGAGACCAACTACCAGCGCATCGTCGACGCGCTGATCCGCTTCGTCGACAGCGACGTGTTCCTTTACCTGCGCTCCGACACGCGCCGCGACTTCTGGCAGTTTCGCGACACCCTCGCCGCCGGTGAAGCCGTCCAGAACCGTCTCGACTGCGAAGGGTTCGACAAGTACCTCGACTCGCTGTCGTTCGTGTCTCAGCGCGGCGTGCTGATCAAACACGACACCGACTCGAAGGCCAAGATCACCAGCGATCTCGAGCGGGCGATCAAGTTCGCCACCCTGCTGCCCGACGTCGCGTGCGAGGTCATCGAACAGAGCTTCGTGAAGGCCGAGCGCCTCTCCGGCCTCGACGACGAGATCGACGCCCTCGTGCTCCAGTGGTCCTCGCTGACCGTCGAGGACCGCGCCGACGTGGAGCAGGTCACCGCCCTTGGCCGACAGCTCCTCGATCTGGTTCACTGAGCACATGGCCGTCGAGCTGAACCACAAACCCGGGGCAGATCAATCATCTGTTCGGCGGCCGCGGCTTCTACTTCGAGGACCCGGCCGGGAACTTCCTCGAGGTGATGAGGTGTCGAGCGTCAGCGCGCGTGATGCAACCTCGCGCGACTTCCCGTGTCGAAGTACGATGGTGACGATGCATCGATGGCTGGTTCCGGTGGCCCTCCTGGCGGCGGTGACCACCGCGCGCGCGGGCACCAAGCTGAACCTCGAAGCTCTCGACGCGCCGAGCGACAAGGCGGCCTACCCGGCGTGGCTCGCCGAGCAGACACCCACGACGCGTGCGGCGATCGCGAGGACCTGTGCGAAGACGTACTATTCCTATCCCGCCTGCAACGGACTCGGCCCCTACGGCCTCGAAGAACCTCCCCCGCGTTCGGAGATGGCCGCGCGGGCGCAGTGGGAAGCGGCGCTGTCTCCCGAGGCCCGCGCGTGGGTGACCAGGATGTGCGCGGGCCCGAAGAACCTGGCCACAGCGCTCTGCGGCTATGAGCTCCCGCCGCCGCCCGCCGAGCCGTACGCGGCGTGGCGGAAGAAGCTGACGCGCAACGAACGCGGCATCGTCGACGACCACTGCAACGACATGACCCAGGGCACGGACGAGTACTGCGACGGTATCGGTCCGTTGCACCTCCCGTCTCCGCCGCAGGTCGGCGCGGTCATGACGCGCGGTGGGTCGAAGCGCGATCAGGCGGCCGAGCAGTCCGCGTGGGACGCCTGGTACCGCAAGCTGACCCGAGCGCAGCGCGCGTACTACCACTACCAGTGCTCGGGCGAGCGCGGCGGCGTGAGCGACCTGTGCGGAGGCACGCCTCTCGTGGTCGTGCTCGATGGCCAGCCCGTCGAGTTCACGGCCGCCCGCGACGAGTCGAGATTTGCGATCGATGGCATCTCGTCGCTCCGCACCGACTGGCCGACCGCGCGCACGCCGTGGATCGCGCGTGACCTCGACGGCGATGGCGTGATCGCCGACGGCCGCGAGCTGTTCGGCTCGGGCACGCGGTTGCCCGACGGATCGCGCGCGAGCGACGGGTTCGTGGCGCTCGCGGCGCTCGACGACAACGCCGACGGCATCATCGATGCGCGCGATCACGCGTGGCCGCAGCTCCTCGCGTGGAGCGATCGCGATGGCGATCGACGCGGATCGGGAAGCGAGCTCGCGCCGCTGTCGTCGCTGGTCGAGAGCATCTCGCTGCGCCACGAACCCGGCGCCCGCTGCGATGGCCGCGGCAACTGCGAACGGCTGCACGCGAGCGCCGGTGCCGACGCCACCGTCGTGGACGTCCAGCTGCTCGTCCAGCCGCCGTCGCGCTAGAGCTTGTGGCCGCGTTCGCGCGCCCACGTCCGTGCGTCGCTGGCCATCACCTTCTGCGCGGCGGAGTTCTTCGCTCCCCACGTCGAGCGGGTGTCGCGCAGGTTCAGCGGAGGGCTCCAGCGCTTGAGTACCGCCACCTCGATCTCGCCCAGATCCTCGCACGCGGGTGGCTTCGCCCAGACCGCGATCGTGAGGTGAGCGGTCATCCACTCGGTCAGCATGCCGTCGTGCTCGTCACTCAGCCCGAAATCCGCCAGTCGCTCCGGCTTGGTCTGGTTGCGCGGAAGCCCACGCAGCTCGAGGTGGTCGCGGAGGAGCGCGGCAAACGACCGTCGCACCGCGGACTGCGCGGTGCGACGACGTCGAAAGTCCTCCTCGGTCTTCCCCACATAGAGCACGGTACGTGCCGGTGCCTGGCCGAGCCCGAGCTGGAGCCAGCCCTCGGGATCGCCGTGGATCGCGTACAACCCCGTGGGTTCGGAAATGGCGGCGTCGCTGGGTGTGGAGAGCGCCGCGACCGCGCTCGCGATCATCTCCTCGGAAGGGCCTTCGGTCATGGCGCCCATAGTCCCCCGGACCGAGGGATTCCGTGTACAAGCCGCGCAGAGAAGTATGCCCACCATCCTCACCGTCCAGGACCTGCACAAGCGGTTCGGCAATCGCATCGTGCTCCAGGGCGTGTCGTTCGCCGTCGGCGACCGTGACCGGATCGGCCTGATCGGCGCCAACGGCTCCGGCAAGTCGACGCTGCTCAAGATGATCGTGAAGGGGGCGGGCGTCTCGGAGACCGAGGCCGCGCTCCTCGAACCCGACGAGGGGCAGATCACCTGGCGGCGCGACCTCGTGCTCGAGTACGTGGCCCAGGAGCCGCGCCTCGACGAATCCGCGACCATCCACGCGACCCTCGCGCGCACCGAGGACATCTACGACTACGAGATCGAGACCGTCGCCGACGCGCTGCAGATTCCCCCTCTCACCTCGAAGATCGGCACGCTCTCGATCGGTGAGCGCCGGCGCGTCGCGCTCGCCCGCGCCCTCCTCGGCCAGCCCGACGTCCTCGCCCTCGACGAGCCCACCAACCACCTCGACGTCCGCACCGTCGAGTGGATCGAGGACCGACTCGCCCAGTGGCCGGGCGCGCTGATCGTCGTCACTCACGACCGCTCGTTCCTCGACAAGGTCGCGACGCGGATCTGCGAGATGGATCGCGGCAAGCTCCACAGCTACGACGGTGACTACACCGAGTTCCTGATGAAGCAGGCCGAGCGCCTCACCATCGAGACCGAGCACGAGCGCGTGCGCGCCGCGTTCGTCAACCGCGAGATCGACTGGATCCGCCGTGGCCCCAAGGCACGCGGCGTGAAGGCGAAGGCCCGCATCGACCGGTACGACGCCGCCGTGGCCGCCCGCCCCGTCGGCGATCAGGTCCTGCCCCGCGAGCTCGAGCTCCGCCTTCCCACCGGCCCGCGCCTCGGAAGCACGATCATCGAGATCGATCGCGTCACCAAGCGCGTCGGCGAGGGCGACGCCGCGCGCACCCTGTTCTCGAACCTCACCCTCGTGATGAAGAAGGGCGATCGTATCGGCATCGTCGGGCGCAACGGCGCCGGCAAGACCACGCTGATCCGGACGATCCTCGGCGAGCTCACGCCCGACGCGGGCACCGTCACCCTCGGCCAGAACACGCGCCCCGCGTACCTCGAGCAGAGCCGCCGCGATCTCGTCGCCGACAACACCGTCATGGAGGAGGTCGCCGATGGCTACGACCACGTCGAGCTCGAGGGCGGCCGCATCCACGTCAAGTCGTTCCTGAAGACCATGGGCTTCCCGCCCACGGTCGTCGACTCCAAGGTCGGCCAGCTCTCGGGCGGCGAGCGCAATCGCGTCCAGCTCGCGAAGCTCCTCCGTCGCGGCGGCAACGTCCTCGTCCTCGACGAGCCCACCAACGATCTCGACCTCGTCACCCTCGGCGCGCTCGAGCACGCCCTGCTCTCGTTCCCCGGCTGCGCGCTGATCGTCTCGCACGATCGGTGGTTCCTCGACCGCGTCGTCACCGGCATCCTCGCGTTCGACGAGCTCCCCGACGGGTCGAGCAACGTCACGTTCTTCGAGGGCAACTACACGAGCTACCAGGCCAAGCGTAAGCGGTAGGCGATGGTCACCGTCGACAACGTCCGCTCGATCGCAGTCACGCTGCCTCGCTCGTACGAAGTCATGGTGCGCGGCCGCGTGAAGTTCCGCGTCGGCCAGCTCGTATACGTCGCGTTCGACCGGGACGAGACGATCATGGGCGTTGGATTTCCCAAGGAGCTGCGCGACGCGCTGATCGAGTCAGATCCGGCCAAGTTCCTTCTGCCGCGCCCGTCCGACCTCCGCTTCAACTGGATCTGCGTTCGGCTCGACGCGCTCGACCGCGAGGAGATGTCCGCGCTCGTGATCTCCGCGTGGCGGATGTGCGTCCCCAAGAAGGTCTTCGCGGCCTACACGGATGAATCGCGAACGTCTCCGAGGGCGAGACCCGGTCGCAACCGGTCTCGCTAGACATGGCTGCATGTCAACGGTGCGCGAGCGGCGACCTCGCCGCCATCAGCGAGGGCACCGGCAGCGCGGCAGTGGTACCTGCGAGGCCAGGTGGCTCGGCCTCCGTGCTACATCCGCAGGATGACGGTGACCCTGGCGGACTCGTTCGCGACGATCTCCGAACCCTGGCGACCCGTGGTGGTCGCGACGGCCAATGGCCAGGACGTTCGCCTCGTGAAGACGAAGGGCCTCTTCCCCTGGCACCGCCACGCTGACGCCGACGAGGTCTTCGTGTGCTGGCGCGGCATGTTTCGGGTCGAGTTTCGCGACCGGATCGTCGAGCTGCGGCCCGGGCAACTGATCGTCGTGCCCCGCGGCATCGAGCACCGCACCGGCTCCGACGAGGAGTGCGAGGTCATGATCTTCGAGCCATCCGAGGTCGTGAACACCGGTGACGCCCCGACCTCGGAGTTCACGGCGCCGCGAGCCGTCGTCGATGGCTGATCGCGCTGCCTCGAGCTGCTAGATTCGGCGCGGATGAAGACCATCAGGATCGTGGTGATGATCGGGGCCGCGGTCTCGCTGGTCATCTCGTTGCTCTGGTCGATCCTGACGCGGATGCCGCGCGCGTCGCGCAGTCGGGCGCGCAAGCTGCTCTCGTCCGCCGACTGGCTCGGTGCCGGCTCCAAGGACGGCGCGGTCGTCAAGCTCACCGGCACCGTGCGCACGCGCGATGCCGACGGGCGCTTGATGGCACCGATCTCGAAGATCCGCTGCGTCGCGCTCCGCATTCGTGCCCAGCCGCGCCGCGGTCTCGACCCACGCGCGAAGCTCGTCGAGAAGATCGAGTACAAGCCGTTCGAGCTCGAGGATGCCGAGGGCAAGGTCTCGATCGATCCGACCGAGGTGCTCTTCGACATCTCCCCGCTGAGCCAGGGCAAGCTAGACGCGGGCGGACGGGGGAACGTCCTCTCCGATCTCGGGCACGCGGAGGCGAACACCGCGAAGTCGAACATCGAAGAGACCGTGCTCGAGATCGGGGCCACCGTCACGATCGCGGGCACGCTGGCCACCGTCGATGGCAAGCATCGGCTCGTCGGGCCGATCGCGTGTGCGGCCGAGCGCATCGTCGATCTGTCCAACGAGCCCTGAGGATCTGCGACCACGCTCGGAGATCGTGTTACGTGATCGAGACGATGAAGGTCAGGTGCGAAGTTCTGTTTCCCGGTGAGATCATCGACGCGATCCTCGTGGAGGCTCCGAGCCAGGCCGCGAGGAATGCGACCGAGACGCGGCTCGAGCTGGCAGGCCCGGCACCCGTGCAGCTCTCACCACCCGATGCCTTTGGCACGACCGTCGTCGAAGCGACGCCTGCCGAGTGGGACGCCCTGCGCGAAGCAGGGTACGAGCTCTCCCCATCCAAGTAGAACGACGCAGCCGACTGGTCGCTACGTCGTGCTGACCGCGGACCGTGCGATGGAAGTGAAGGGTGATCGCTGTCGTATGTAGAGGTGGGGTGGTGTCGCTATACCTTCGGCGTAACGCCCCGCACGCCGGCATCATCCAACCCGCGTGGATCTCGAAGTTGACTCATCCGCTCCCATCGACGAAATCTTCGACCTGTTCGGCCTCGACCGCTACGACGACGCGCAGCTCGACGAGCTGAGCTTCGGCGTGATCTGCCTCGACGCTCGAGGCAAGATCCTCCGCTACAACCTGGCCGAGGCACGCCTCGCACGGCTCGACCGCAGCAAGGTGCTCGGCCGCGACTTCTTCCGTTCGGTCGCGCCGTGCACCGCAACGGCCGAGTTCGAGGGCAGATTCCGCGGGTTCGTCGCGGGTATCGAGCCGCGCATCGCGTTCGCCTACGTCTTCGACTTCAAGTTCGGCGCCCAGGACGTGGGCGTCGAGATCGTGCGCTGCCGAACACCCGGGCAGTACTACCTGTGCATCAACCGGAAGGCCTTCCATCCGGCGCGTCCCGCCTACGAGGCGGTGGCGGCGCCCCGCCTCGCCGAGCTCGTCCCCGACGAGCAGGCTTTCGGCGTGCAGCGCGACGACGCGGACCAGCGGTTCGTGGTGATGCCCTCGACAGCGCTTCGGGCGTTGCGCCTGACCTGGGACCGGATCGCACCGCAAGGCTGGAGCCTGTTCGCCGCGGAATGGGGGTTCCGCTGGGGACGCCTCGCCGTGATCGACATCGAGACCACCCTCCAGGAGCGCCGCGCGCTGACCCTTCGCGACCTGCCGCTCGACGAGGCGCTCGCCTTGGTGCGCACGCACATCGAGCGAGATGGATGGGGCCGCATCGCGATCGACGTCACCAGCTCGCGGGCAAGCACCCGAGGCGCGGCGATCATCACGCTCGAGCGTTCGGCTCTCGCAGAAGCCGCAGGTGCCAGCGAGATGCCGCGGTGTCAACTCGTGGCCGGCCTCGTGCGCGCGATGCTCGGTCACATCGCACAGCGCCCCCTCGCCGTGCGCGAGATCCGGTGCGCTGCACAGGGCGCACCGCACTGCGAGATGCTCGCCGTCGCGCACAGCCGACGCGCGCGGCTGGATGCCGCCGCCGGCTCGGCCGCGGACGCGGCAGGTGCGCTCGCCCTTCTCGACGGCGCCGGCGGACAGACACCTCGGGCCGGTGACGTGCTGGCCAGGCTATTCTGAACGGAGGTAGCGGTCGGCGGACCGCGCACGGTTCCCCTGCGCTCACGTATCCCGCCCGGTCACACCTCTCGCGACTTCCCCCGCTCGGTCCATCGCACGGCATAGAGGTCGGTTCGACGATCGATCCATGTCCTCACCGTTCCTGACTGGCGATTCCTCCGGAGGATATCGAGATCGAGCTCGTGGAGCACCATCGTCTCCACGTTCGGTGTGGCCTCCTCCGCGACCCCATCGCGCGCAAAGTGCACGTCCGAAGGCGTGAGGATGCACGCCTGACCGTAGTGGATGTCAGCGCCATCGACGAACGGGAGGTTGCCGACCGGACCCGCGAGCACCGCGTACATCCCGTTCTCGATACATCGCGCCTGCGCGCACGAACGCACCCGAAGATATCCAGATCGGATATCGGTGTTGAACGGGACGAAGAGCAGGTTCGCACCCTTCGATGCGGCGATCCGCGCGACCTCGGGAAACTCCACGTCGTAGCAGATGAGGATCGAGATCCTTCCGCAGTCGGTGTCGAACACGCGGACCTCGTCGCCCGGTACCACACCCCACCAGCGTGACTCGGATGGGGTGACATGGAGCTTGTACTGCTTCTCCACACTGCCGTCGCGGCGGAACAGGTAGGCGATATTGAACAACCGATCATTCTCGACCGTGAGGTGACTTCCTCCGATGATGTTCAGGTTGTATTTCATCGCGAGCCGCGTGAAGAGCTCGAGGTACGCGGGCGTGAACTCTTGAAGCCGGCGCGCCGTGAGCCCCGGGCGAGCGGCCGGAACCAGCGCGAGAAGTTGGTTCGTGAGCAGCTCCGGGAACAGGAGAAAGTCCATCCGGTAGTCAGAGGCCGTGTCGACGAAGAACTCGCACTGCTGGGCGAATTCGTCGAACGACTTGATGGCGCGCATCTGATACTGAACCGCGGCGACACGAACGCGTGCAGGCGCGCCCATCCCGGCGGGGTGGTGCTCGGGGTTCAGCCACTCCATCAACACCGCGTTTCCGCGGGACTCGTGGTCGGTGGGTAAGTAGTCTCGGATGACATCGCGGATCGCAAAGCCCTGCGCGAGCTGGGCCGTGATGACGATGTCGCGCAGTTCCTTCCGGATCACTCGTCTGACGTACTCGTCGGCCGTCATCGCTGGCGCATGCTTTTCGAACCCGGGCATTCGGCCCGCGATCATCAGCGCACGTAGGTTCATCCGGCGGACCAGCTCTTTCCGCGCGTCGTACAACCGGCGCGAGAGACGGTTTCCCCGATGCTTGGGATCGACGGCGATGTCGATGCCGTACAGCGTGTCTCCGTCGGGGCGATGGTTTCTGATGAAGCCGTTGTCGGAGACCTCCTTCAACGTGTGCGACGCATCGAAGTCGTGCTCTCCGATGACCAGAGAGCTCGAAGTGGCCACCAGCATCCCGTCGAGCTCGATGGCGATCTGCCCTTCGGGGAACGTCGCGAGCTGGCTCTCCATCTGTTCGCGCGTCCACGGCTCGATGCCGGGAAAGCACCTCCGCTGGAGATCCTGGACGGCCTTGATGTCGCTCTTGCGAAGTGGGCGCACGAACAACCGGGCGGCTTTGCCGGTGGTGCTCATGTCGGGGAACCCGTGATGATGGTTCTCATGGTTCTTCGACCCTACTGTAGACCATGGACGCACTCATCGACTTCAGTCGGTCATCGTCACGAAGTGGCTCGAGCGATGGGCAGCACAGGTCCTCGCGCGCCGAACCTAGTCCAGGCGGGATCGCGCGGTCTCGATCATGCGAATCAGCGAAGGGTGACGTACCGTGCGCTCGCGCGTGATCGCCACGTAGCGTTCGCGAATCCCGTCGAGCGCACCGATGCGTCGCGTCCCCGCGATGTCGGAGATCTCTGCCGCCAGAGCCGATCGCACGGGGAACAACCCGTGCCCGCGCAGCCCGAACGCCCGCAGAGTTCCCGCGTCGTCGATCTCGCCCACGACGTTGACGTGCAGCTCTCGCTGAGCGAGCCAGTCCTCGATCTGGCGCCTGAGCGCACTGCCCGCACGAGGGAGCAGGACGGGCGCCCCCTGCAAGCACGCCGGAAATCGGCCACGTAGACCGCGCGCCAACTTCTCGGAGCCGAAGAACAGCAGCTCGGATTCGCCGAGCGCGTGCGCATGCAAGCGGAGGGCGCCCCCCTGAGGAGGCGGTTGGTCCGCGAGCACCACGTGAAGTCGACCGGCCGCGAGGTTCTCGAGCAGTCGATCGAATGGACCGTGCTGGATATCGAGAGTCACATCTTCGGCGATCAGCGGCTCCAGCAACCGGCACGTGATCGTCTTGGGTAACGACGCCAGCACTCCGGCGCGGATCGTGGACTGAGGCCGGAAGCTGCCCTGTGCCGTGTCCAGCAGTTCGGTTCCGAGCCGAAAGATCTCGGCCGCGCGTGCGCGGATCTCGTCGCCGAAGGGAGTGATCACGAGTCCTCGGCCCCGTCGTTCGAACAGATCTCCACCGAGGATCTCCTCGAGCGCTCGCAGCTGCACCGAGAGGGTCGAGTGGGTCACGTGCATGCGCTTGGCCGCCGCCGTCAGGCTGCCCGCCTCCGCGATCATCCAGAACGCGAAGAGGTGGTGGTAGTTGAGGTGACTCCACCCGTCGTTCATGAGCACAGGTTACGTCGATCTTTCGAAATTGACGACATGCGAAGACGGCGTACCTTGATAGGTATGAAGAGCGGAACAAACATCGGACGTCTGGTGCGCAGCGAGCTGTGCACACTCGTCGATGACGGTTCGCTCCGTGATGCTCGAGTTCACCTGGACTACATCGCGGGGTGTCGCCGCTGTCGGATCTCCGCGCACAGACATGATGGCTCGCCGATCTCGGCAGAAGCCGTCGGTGCGACCCGTTCGCGTGCGGTCCGTCTGGCCGTTCAGCGACTGCGAGACTTCGTCGTCAACCGCTCCCACAACCACCCGAACCGAAGGGAGAGCGCAGATGACGTCCACGATCCACGATGCACGAAGCCAAGCCACGTGGGGGCACTTCGCCGCCGCATGCACCACAAGCGATTTCACGCGACCAGTCGCGGCTGGCAGATCGCACCCTGAGCTGCGCGATGCCAAGGCTGGGCGCGAACCCGTGGTCGTCCTCATGTTGACGACGGACTCGGCGTCGACTGCGACGATCGTCCGCAGCGTGCGCGTTGCCTCTGCACTGAATGCGCGGTTGGTCGCCGTCATGGCGATTCCCGAGCGAGCGAACGACGACCGCCCGGCGCGCGTCGCCGCCCATGTCTCCAACGTGCTGACGAGGATCTTCCCTCTCCGGGGATACGAGCTCACGGTGCGACCGGGCTCTCCCGTCGACCTCGCGATCGAGGTGGGCACATCCCGGTCGCCACTGTTCGTGATCGTCGGATCGGGGTGGAAGTCTCGCCCGGTGTCGCGCATCGTCGATGCCCTGGAAGTGCCCGTCCTGGTCTCTCGTGACCCGCACCAAGGCGGGGAGCTGATCGGCGCCTCCGACATGACCGACGATAGCTACCCGGTACTCTCCGAAGCGCGGTCTCTCGCCGACGCACTCGGACGCTCGCTGGTGTACTTCCACAACGCACGCCCCGCGTCGTTGTTCTCGACGGATCCGCTGTTCGGACCGGCATCGTACGCGAGGATGTTTCACGAGAAGATCCGCGAAGTCGCCACCAAACGTACGGAGCTCGAGGAGATCGCCCCTCCGGAGGGTGTCTCCACAGTGGTCCGCGAAGCCAATACCGTGACCGCGCTCCTCGAGCTGGCTCGTGACCGCGACGCAGACATCATCGTTGTCGGCCAGCGTCCCCGGTCCAGGTTCGCGCGCATCCTCGGGATGGGAATCGCGGAGCGCCTCGTCGAGCAGTCTCCGCGCAGCGTGCTCGTGGTCCCGCTCACGCCTTCAAGCTGACCGGCGTGTGCTCTGGGGACAGAAGAAGAGCGGCTCCACGGGTGAGCTTGCCGCGCTCGCGGACGTTGCGTTCGCAAGTGCATAGCTAGTGCTAGTCCTTCGGCTTTTTTCGTCACAACGACCGCGTTCTCACTCCTCTCTCTGTGAAGAACCAACATCACAGATGGTTGACTCCGTTGATCCTTGTAGTTGCGGCGGGTTGCGCGACCGACGATGGCGACGACGCAACCGAGACCACCACGCAAGCGTTCACCAGCCTGGGATCGTTCGATCTGCCCAGCGGTCAGCGACTCACCGTCGCGGAGGTCGCGGTCGTCGACGTCTCGTTCACGCGCCTCGCCTCGTGCGGACAGACGCTGTTTCTTGCCAAGGCTGACGGCAGCCTGTTCTCGAGCGTCAACGGCGGCAACGGTCCCTTCAACGATATCCACGCGCAGGCGCCCAGCGACAAGATCGCGTGTGACCGCCTGCATCTCTACGCGCTGAAGGCGGGGACGATCCTCGAGGCGACCACCGACATGGACGGCACGCTCTCTGGCCCCGGCACGTGGAAAGTGGTTGGCACCGCCCCGTCGGCGAGCGTCACCGAGATCGCATCGGGCAACGGCAACATCTACGCCATCGTCCCCGGTCACCCCGCCAAGGTGTGGACGAGCCAGCTGAAGGAGACGACCTCCGCCGCCGGCTACGTCCAGACCCGGACCGGGAGCTGGAAGCTACCTCCCGCGATCTCAGACGCCGACCGCGTGACGGGATCGGGGTCGCTCGCGTGGTGGAGCTCGTACGTGGATTCGGTCGGGCCCTCTCACACGTTGCGCAATCGAGCGTTTGCGGCCGACTCGAGCGATACGCTCTGGTTCAACGATCGATATCTCGAGGGCTCTTCCACGTGGACGCAATTCTGGAAACCGGGCGCAGACATCATCCAGATCAGCGCCGAAGATTCGAACACGCTCTACGCGCTCGCAACCCTCGACGCGACGCACCGTCGGATCATCCGTTACCTGTTCGCGGAGACGAACTGCCGCGACGGCAAGGACAACGATGCCAATGGTCTCGCGGATGCCAAGGACCCGACCTGTCGCGGTGCGCTCGCGAACGAGTGGTGCTCGACGCGCACGTCAGGAAGCTACTGCATCGACCGGCTACAGAACACCGACAACTACAACTACGAGCTCATCACCTGCCACGCGCCCGGAGTGCAGTCAACGATCGACCACGGCGTTTGCAAGCATGGCACCGCGAGCGCAGGGAGCGACTACCTCGAAGGTCCGCGCGCGACCGGCGAGGCCGACACGGGCGGCCGCTACTGCAGCGTGATCCACTCCGACGGTTCGTGGAGCTTCGGCTGGGGCCTCACGAACAAGAGCGATCCGTGCACGAGCCTCAAACGCGTGGGCTCTTACGTCGCTCGCGCCGGTCAGTTCTCGACGGTTGGCGTGAACAGCGTGCTCGCGAACTGCACGGACAGGACCTTCGTCGCGAGAGAGGCCACCGGCACCACGCCGCTGACGGAAGCGAAAGGTGCCGTTCCCCAATCGACGAATCGCTGCGTGTTCACCGTGTCGCCCAAGTCGATGGGCGTCTTCAACGCTCCGTTCCCCAAGCTCACGTGGGACCCGTTCTTCGACCGGGGCTACAAGACCGGGCACTTCTTCGATCACGGCCTCAAGGCAAACCTGATCGACTTCACGAACCCCTGCTGGACCACGATGTCGACCCTCGACTGCCCGGTCAACGTCGCTCCGTTCGGTAACGGCCAGTCGGGAGACTCGACGTACATCGACAACCTCGGCACGGCCTATACCGTGGGTGAAAACTCCGCGGTGAACCAGCTCTCCTACGACTTCAGCATGACGGAGGGAACGCCCTTGCGTGCGATGGGCTACGGCACGGTCGTCGAGTCGAGAGACTTCGCGCTGTATCCGCTCTCCTACGACTACGCGACCGTGGGGCGCGACACCGTCGGCACTCCCTTCATGGGCGAGCTCTACATCCGATACGATATCGGCACGGACACGACCTACCAGGAGAGCTACCTCGCGTACTACGCGCACGTGGGTCTACGCACCGTGGTGAAGGGACAGCGCGTCGAGCCGAATCAGCTCGTCGGATACGTCGGCATGACGGGACAGGCGTACTCACCGCATCTGCACTTCGGCATGTACCGCCTCACCAACATCAACGTCCAGAGCACCGGTTTCCAAGGCGAGGCTGCCGGCTACAAGTTCCCGTTCACGATCACCAACAAGGACATGGGCTACACGAACGAATCGCTGGCCAGCGCCATCGATCCGTACGGCTGGCGCGCACCGATCGACGGCAGCGCAGCGTCGCAAGATCCCGCCGCGTACTATTGGGCGGACGCAACGCTCTCGACGCCCACCGTCACGAGCAAACTCCGTGGCCTCGGCGCCTGGTCGCCGAATCTCTGGTACTTCGAGCAAGAGCCGAAGTTCCCGGTTCCCTGACGTCGACGGTTTGACGATCAGGTCGGGGCATGAAGCGCCTCGCCCTTCTCGCGCTCGCCGCGTGCGGATCGAATCAGCACCCGGCGACCAGCGATCGCTACGTGATCACGGCGCAGCGCGTGTACATCGCTCCGGGTCAACTGCGCTCGATCACGCATGGGTCGAGGTCGCCGGCGATCAGATCCTCGCCGTCGGCACGTGGACACCGCCCGATGTTCGCCAGGACACCACCTGCAGCGCCGCCGTGGTTTACAGGACTTCGGTTCTATCTCGCCAGCGCGCTGCGCTGGGATGATTGACTACCGCGCGCGGCGCGGCAGCTCGAGCGGCCCAAACCGAAGCGCGGTCGCTGCACCGACGACGGACAACGTATCGCCGCTATCGAGTAGCACGATCGTGCTCGCCGACGTGAGCACCGCATCCGATCGGATGCCCAGCAGCGGCACCGCGACGACGAGTCCTTCGCGCGCGCGCGTGACCGTGACCGTCACGGTCATTCCATCATACGGTGCCTCGTAGACGCCGACGATCCCGTCGAGCGTCGCCGCATCAGCCGGAAATGCCTCGACGGTCTCGGGCGCATAGTCGGGCCAGCTGTACTCGGCGGCGATCGCGAACAGTAGCTCGCGAATGAGCAGCAAGCCGCCGGCACCGTTCGTCATGATTGCCGCGCCTTGTCCCGTCGCGGGGAAGTACACGATCTCGGCGTGGTAGCCGTCGTCCGATCCTTGGTGCCCGAAGTGAAATCCGCGTCCCGTTCCGTCGAGGAATGGCCCGAGCCCGAGAGGTACTTGCTGCATCGTTAGCATCGCTGTGGCCGTGGCTTGCTTGAGGACGCGCGACGACCGGCCTGCCCGCGCTCCCGCGATCTCTATCGCCCACTGCATCAGATCCGTCGGTGTGGTCCATAGTCCATCGGCCGCGAGCTCGGGATGCACGCGATCGACGATCGGTGCACCGTCGCCATCATGCGACGTCGCCGCACGCGCTCGTAGCGCCGGCGGCAAGCGCGCCGCGAACTGACTGTCGTGCATCCCGATCGGCGCAAACACCAATCGCTGCATCAGCGCATCGAACGATTCGCCCGTGACATCCTCGAGCACCATTTGCTCGATCTCGACGCCACCACCCGAATATCGAAACGCCGTGCCGGGCACTGCCTCCACGCGGATCGGCTCGGTGTTCGCGGGCGGCACGCCGTCGAGGATCTGCGGCAACGTCGGAATCGCTTCAGCCAACGCGTAGCTCTTCCACGCATGCACGTTGGTCCCGGCACCGTGCGAGAGCAGCCGCCGCAGCGTCACCTTCTCCGTCGCCGTGAACTCGTTCTCCGGAACCTTCCAGGATCGCAGGTACGTATTGACGTCGGTGTCGAGTGCGAGCCGTGCCTCGTCGACGAGCCGCAACGTTCCTGTCGCCGTGATCGCCTTGCTGATCGAGCTGCCGGGGAACAGCGTCGCTTCGGTCACCGCCGCGCCATTCTTCGCCGTCACGCCGAAGCCACGCGCCCACATGATTCGATCACCATCGACCACCGCGATGCTCACGCCCGGCACCGCATAGCGGCGCATGCGGTCGCGCAGCGGATATCGCCGGGGCGCAGCACCCGCAAGTGCCACGGGCGAGCGCAGCCCATCCAGCACGCGCGACGCTCGATCAGTCTGTACGCCGCCGCACGCAACGAGTCCGGCAACGACGACGATGGCAGCGGAGCGCATGTGCGCCATCGACACTGAAACTCGGCTGAGGTTGCGCAGACGTGGCACGAACCGACTGTAGTTGCTGAGCGTGGCCTTCGATCGCAAGGTAATGTTATTATTGATTTATTAATCTGGACATCCGTACAGCTACTGATAGCATGCGCAGTTCTGGAGGCTGCCCGTGAATCTCGACCTCTCTCGCTTTCCCGGCCGCGTCATCGCTACCCGCTCGATCGCGCCACGTCCCGCCACGTTTGCGCCGGTGCCCGAGGGGCTTCATCCCGCTCTGCGCGAGGGGCTGGTCGGCCGCGGCATCGATCAACTCTACTGCCATCAGGCGGAAGCGTTCATGGCCGCGAAGTCCGGCGAGAACATCGTCGTCACGACGGGTACGGCGAGCGGCAAGTCGCTCGCCTACCTGCTTCCTGTCCTGCAAACGTCACTCGAGGATCCATCGGCACGCACGCTGATGCTGTTTCCAACCAAAGCGCTCGCGCAGGATCAGTTGCGCGGGGTCCACGAGCTTCTCGACCACATCGTCACGCGCAGCGATCGACAAGCGCCCCCGTTGATCGCGGGCGTCTACGACGGTGACACCTCGCCCGCCGAGCGCACGAAGATCCGCGATCGCGCGAACCTCGTCCTCACCAACCCCGACATGCTGCACAGCGCG